>DXZL01000220.1 GCA_019419725.1 Veillonella sp.
AAAATTTCAGATGGATCACAATTGACTTCATCAGCTAAGAACGTAGTCCACTCATCATATTGAGTATCAGACTCTGGGAATAAACTTGGATTATTACTATCATGTAAAGATTTTGTAGAGTGTTCCTCATCCTTACGCTCCATCATTAATATAGGAAGCATTTCCTTTTGGCGATTTAATTTAACCCCATCATTAACGGAACGATTCATATGTATAGCTAAATTTGGAACGATCGCAATAGGACGTTTTGTATCAACCAATACGGAATCAACATCAAAGGCATTATCACCTTTTAATACAACAGTACCAGCCGCTCCTAGAGGACGATCAAGCCATGTATTTTCAATGAGACCACCATACATTTCTACATTCAGTTTAGTGTAACCTTTTACAGAGGTAATAGGATTAGGTTTAACACGGATCGCAGGAAAATCCGTATGTGCCGAAGCAATACGTAATGTATCTTCTGGTTTTTTACCTATATGAAAGGCAAATAAGGTAGTACCAAATACATTAACAACATAAGAACCAGAGTCTAATTGCCACTCATCATCTAAATTAAGTTCTGTAAATCCTGAATCCAATAACATTTGCAAACTTGTATCTACCGTATGGTACGGAGATGTACAGGCACCAATATATTTCAATAACTGTTCATTATCAAATTTCATAGTTTCCTCCTATGTAAAATAATGATGCAATTCTTTTATTCACTAGGAATAGTTTATATATGTATAATATTACAACATATACATTAATAATATATTAACTACACTTATTTTATCACAAAAAAGCCGTCCCAAACGGGACGGCTTTCCGTATATTTTGTAACTACATATCAAAACAACTCTAAAATCTAAAGTTTTTATGTATTACAAGTATATTATTTTATCGTTTTCAGTTCTTACCACATACCGATAGCTTTCATCCATACAGAACCAAGTCCCATAAAGATAATCAAGTTGATTACGGATGCAAAGAAACCAAGTTTCCACCATGTATTTTGAGGAACATAACCAGTATTAAAGATTACTGGAGATGGACCTGCTGCATAGTGAGTCAAAGACATACACAAGTTAGATGTGAATGCAATCATCAACAATGTCAACATTGGTGGTGCACCTGCAGAGATAGCAATTGCAGAAAATGCTACGAACATTGCAGAAATATGTGCAGTTAAAGATGCGAATACATAGTGGGAATATGTATTAATAAGTACAGCTATAACGAAGGCAATAATCCAAGATCCTTCTGGAATATAACCACCTACAAGTACTGTTGCCCATTTGATGAAACCTAATTTGGACAAGAAGCCTGCAAAGCCCATTAAAGTACCCATCCAAACTAATGTATCCCAAGCACCTTTTTCACTTTTAACATCATCCCAAACAAGAACGCTTGTAGCAAGCAAAATAGAGATGCCTAAAAATGCAACAGTTGTAGCATCGATTTTAGTAAACTGAGAAGTAGCCCATAAAACTAAAGCTAAAATAAATACGCCTAACATAACCCATTCTTGGAAGGACATTTTACCAAGGCCTTTTAACTCTTCTTTAATCATTTGTTGTGCTTCACGAGCATCTTTAATTTCAGGTGGGTAAACTTTATAAATAAAGTACGGCATAATGATCAATGCAATGATACCAGGTACGATAGCTGCCATAGCCCAGTCACCCCA
>DXZL01000221.1 GCA_019419725.1 Veillonella sp.
TGTAAGAAATATCCAACATAATTATAGTTAGGTAATATAGAGTAGTTACGTTATATGAAGAACAGTAGGGGTTAATGATGAACCGATGGCAACGATTATTTGAAGGCATAAAGACAGAGATTAAGGTATTTATCTTTTTCTCTGCTTTGTTGACTGCATTTAGAATCGTGTTTCTTGCAGTATTTCAATCACAACTAGCTTCTGTGACGATGGAGAATATCCTCACGTCCTTATGGCTAGGCTTTAGATTGAGTCTCAAGACAGTCGGTTCTTTGTGTTTACTAGGCTTTTTAGGAGGCACATTGGTGCATACCTTTGTACCAAAATGGCCATCCTTGCGCATTAAACAGGTTGTGTATTCCATAGCGACTATACTGTTGACCTTCCTATTCTTAGGCCGCATTCCGTTCTACAAAATATTCAATTCCTCTTATAATGCGATGCTCATCAATGGTAAAAACGATGATATCAGCGCCATTGTAAATACGGCGATTAATGAATATAACGCCCTCATGTACATTGTTGGGGCCGTAGTATTGAGCGCAGCCCTATGTTATTTCCTCGTTAAATTCTTGGCGTGGGGTACAAAGAAATATAGAGATTACGCTGATACTCAATTAGTTTGTCCTACTTGGTATCCAAAGACTAAGAAAACGCAATGGATTACAGGTATTGGATTGACTGTAGCTATCGGTGTATTAGGTCTATTCTTTAGATTTGGTGGTGCTTTTAACTATACAAATTCCATTAACTGGGAAAGTGCAGCACGCCTCAGTTCTAATTTGTTAAACGAGACCATCCTCGACGATGTGCAGGCTCTTTATCGTGTTAAAAGCATTGCAAAACGCGCGGAGGAGTTAGAGGTTATCAACTTAACCCCTCAAGAATTGAGTGAGAAAATCAGTGCCATTGGTGGAACATTTAATGGTAAGGATTTTGATGGTTCTTTCACAAGAACTATTACGACAGAGCGTTTAGCGGAGCAACCACAGTCTATCAATATCGTTCTCGGTGAATCCTATGGTTTGTGGCCATTCCTTAGTGAATACAACGAACCTGGTGCGTACCTCGTTGAACAAGGTCGTAAATATGCTGCCAGTCCTCAAGCGATGAGCACGCAACTCGCTCTTGCCCAAGGTACAGGCACGATGCCTGCTATCAATGGTTTACTCACAGGTATGCCTGACACAGGTCTATATCCTAATTACGAAGGTGAAAGCTTCAAACAACCGTATGGCTTAGGCATTGGTTCTGTTATGAAAAAACTAGGCTACAAAACAGTATTCTGGTACGGTGGTTTTAGCACATGGCAAAATGTGAAGAACTTCGCCTTGTCTCAAGGCTTTGATGAATTCCATGATGCGTCCGAAATGCCAAGCGATGAAAGTAATGCGTGGGGCGTAGCGGATAAGGATATGTTTAAAGCCATCTCTGCGTACATGGATCAACATAGAGGGGAAAAAATCCTCAACGTAATCATGACTACATCTAATCATCCTCCATATAGCGTTAACGTCGCTAAAGAAGGTTATGATGTGAACAAGGTAAAAGGCCATTTGCCGGATACAATCGCTGAAACAGATAAGCAATTGAACGAAATGGGTCATATTTGGTATGCAGACCATGTAATGGGCGAGTTTATCGCCAGCGAAGAAAAAGCAGATCCATC
>DXZL01000222.1 GCA_019419725.1 Veillonella sp.
TTAGAATTAAATGACGTAAGTAAAAGCTTTGGTGGCGTTGCAGCTCTCACAGGTGTATCCTTTGGTGTTAAACAAGGTGAGGTATTTGGTGTTATCGGTCCAAATGGTGCTGGTAAGACCACACTTTTCAACTTGATTACTGGTGTATTCCCTGCAAGTTCTGGTGAAATTGTATTTGATGGTATGTCTGTTGTAGGCATTAAGCCTCATAGAACTGTTGAAATGGGTATTGCTCGTACATTCCAAAATATTCGTCTCTTTGGCAATATGACAGCTCTTGAAACTGTTTTAACCGGTATGCATTGTCGTACTGGCTCTGGCTTCTTATCTAGTTTTTTGAAAACAAAACGTCAACGCATTGAAGAAGAGCGTTGTCGTGGTATTGCTTATGAGTTCTTAAAGCTTGTAGGTCTTGAAGCAGATGCAGAAGAGGTTGCCACATCATTACCGTATGGTAAGCAACGTCGTCTTGAAATCGCTCGTGCCTTAGCGACACACCCTCAGTTAATCTTGCTTGATGAACCGGCAGCAGGTATGAATGATAGTGAAACTGAAGTTCTGCGTCAATTGATTGGCAAGATTCGTGACCTAGGTATTACCGTTGTGGTTATCGAACATGCCATGGAATTGATGATGAATATCTGTGATCGTTTGGTAGTACTTAACTTTGGCAAGAAAATTGCCGAAGGTACACCTCAAGAAATTCAAAATAATGAAGCTGTAATTGAAGCATACTTAGGTAAAGAAGAGGTGTAATATGTTAAAACTAGAAAATATTGTGGCTGGTTATGGACATATTACAGCCCTAAAAGATATAAGCCTAGAGGTTCCACAAGGTTCGATTGTATCTCTTATTGGTGCTAATGGTGCTGGTAAGACTACTACGATGAAGACTATTATGGGACTTGTAAAACCCACATCTGGTCGAGTGATTTTTGAAGGTCAAGATATTACGAGTCGTCAAACTCATCAAGTTGTACAGAATGGTATCTCTTTAGTTCCTGAAGGGCGTCAAATACTACAAGATATGAGTGTTTATGAGAACCTTGAAATGGGTGCTTATACACGTAAAGATAAAGAAATCGAAGCAGATATCAAAAAGGTATTTAAACGATTCCCTATTCTTGATGAACGAAGCTATCAATTGGGTGGTACTTTATCTGGTGGTCAACAGCAAATGCTAGCTATTGGCCGTGCACTTATGGCTCGTCCAAAGTTGTTATTACTAGACGAACCATCTATGGGGCTTGCGCCTTTAGTAGTAAATGAGATCTTTGAAACCATTAAAGAAATCAGTGCCGATGGAACAACAGTTCTTTTAGTAGAACAAAATGTACGCCAAGCATTAAAGATTGCTGATTATGCGTATGTTTTGGAGACTGGTAAAATGGTATTATCTGGATCTGCTGATGAAGTTCGCCATAATCCTCGTGTTATGGAAGCTTATTTAGGTGGTCGTGTTGAATAAGTAATTATATAAAGCGATCATTAGTGTCAAAAACTTTGAATAAGGTGTATATACTAGATTTCTAGTATATACACCTTATTTTTTATCACTAATTCTGATATAAATAGGAGCACTATGTGAGCTGATAATGAAGTGAGTTTATAAAATTTTTATTGTTTTTGAGAAAATCAATAATAAATCTAGTG
>DXZL01000223.1 GCA_019419725.1 Veillonella sp.
ATTTTGAATATTTCGGATTTTACGACCATCTGTAAGATCATCAACAATAAGAATATCTGTACGACCGCGGTCATTTAACGCTTTCACAATATTACTGCCAATAAAACCAGCACCGCCTGTTACGATAATCATAATTTACCCTCCTTAGCCATAGTAGCTATTTTCCCTACAATATCGGATGTAGAGTAACCTTCTTTAAATGAAAGCACCTCTACATGATCTACGGACTCACGTCCAATAATATCTTCTATCTTATAATCGCCGCCCTTAACTAGCGTATTAGGACGCAAATAAGCTAATAGTTCAGCTGGTGTATCCTCTTCGAATAAAACCACACCATCGATACAACGCAACGCACTTAATAATGCTGCGCGATCTTCTTCACTTACGATGGGACGTGTTTCGCCCTTTAGACGTCTAACAGAAGCATCGGAATTCAAACCAATAATTAGATGATCACCTAATTGAGCTGCCTCTTGTAAGTACGTAATATGTCCACGATGAAGAATGTCAAAGCAACCATTTGTAAACACAACAGTTTCACCCTTGTTTTGCCATTGTGTAATAAGCTGCTTCATCTCTTCCTTTGTGTATAAAGGCTTCGATTGAACACTATGCTTATATGAATGCCATAAATCCAATAGTTCAGAACGATGAATTGGATATGTACCAACCTTGGATACGACAATGCCTGCTGCACCATTTGCAATATGTAATGCTAAACGCATAGATAGGCCACTGGCAAGGCATGTCATCATCATGGATACAACCGTATCACCTGCACCACTTACATCGAATACCTCTTGTTGTGTGGCAGGATTATGCCATGTACGGCCATCCTTTGCAATAACAGTGATCCCTTTTGCGGAACGAGTAGCCACAATGTACTCTAAATCAACATTAGCCAGTACTGACTTAGCTGCTTCAACAATAGTGGTATCATCATTTTCTAATTTACGACCTACACATTCACCTAGTTCTTTTACATTTGGTGTAATGCATGTGGCACCGTTATATTTAGACCAATCAGAACCCTTAGGATCTACGATTGTTTGTACGCCATACTCCTTAGCTAAACTAAAGATTTTTTTTAGCAATGTCGGTGTACAAACGCCTTTACCATAGTCAGAAACAACAATGCCATCGATACCCGCTTTACAGAGATTTTCCAACCATGTAGATAGTTTCTGTTCTTCATGGATTGTCAAATCTGTTATGGTTTCAAAATCTAAGCGCATCATCTGCTGACGATCACCTAAGATGCGCATCTTAGTAATAGTAGATCGATCGTCGCTCGTCAATAAACCTGTTGTATCAATCTTATCTGCATCAAGTAACTGTTGTAATAAGCGACCATGGTCATCATTACCGGCAATAGCACCAAGATATACTGTGCAATCTAAATTTGATAAGTTCGACGCAACATTACCAGCACCGCCAAGCACTTCTTTCATCTTTGCCACGCGGTTAACAGGAACCGGTGCCTCTGGAGAAATACGACTTACATCACCAAAAACATAACGATCTACCATAACATCACCTATAACGGCAATCTTTAAATTTGGTAGTTGCTTTGTTAAAAATTGATTAATGGTAGCATTTATCATAATCCACCTATTCCTTACCACAATATACATG
>DXZL01000224.1 GCA_019419725.1 Veillonella sp.
ACAACATCAAGACCCGCGTGGCGAGCCATATTCTTTTCAGTAATGGTCATACCCATATTATTCTTCCTCCTGTTGTTCTAGCTCCATAGCTAGGAATACTGAGTTTACTGCATTAATATATGCATTTACACTTGATTTAACGATATCGGTGCTGATACCACGACCATGGTACAAACGACCGTTATATTCTACCTTAAGGGTTGCTTCCCCAAGGGCATCTTTACCTGCTGTAATAGCACGGATTTGGTAATCTTTCAAACTAATTGGCAAGCCAACCACACGTTCAACCGCTTTAAGGGATGCATCTACTGGACCGTCACCAACGGCAGCATCGGCTTTTTCACCTTCTGGAGTCATGAGACGAACGTCTGCATAAGCATAGCCTTTTTCACCCAATTTATAGTATTGAGCCACAAGCTCGAATGCTTTTTTGTGATGTAAGTTGTCTACAACAAGAGCGATGATATCATCATCGTATACTTGTTTTTTGCGGTCTGCCAATTCTTTGAATTTAGCGAAGAGGTCGTTGATTTTCTCTTCTGTGAAAGATTGGAAACCAAGTTTTGCCAAATGATCCGCAAAAGCATGACGGCCAGAGTGTTTACCTAATACAAGGTCTGTTTTTTCAGCCCCTACGGACTCAGGAGTCATGATTTCGTATGTTTCAGGGTTGCTCATCATACCATGTTGGTGAATACCAGACTCATGAGCAAAGGCGTTGGAACCTACGATTGGTTTATTTGGAGGAACTACGACACCTGTCAAACGACTTACTAGTTTAGAAACTTTCGTAAATTGTTTTGTATCAATGTTCACTTGAAGATCGCCGAAGTAATCATGGCGTGTTTTTAGAGCCATTACAACTTCTTCAATCGCTACGTTACCAGCGCGTTCGCCTAGACCATTAATTGTGCCTTCTACTTGGCGTGCACCTGCTTTAATAGCAGCTAACGTATTTGCATTAGCAAGACCTAAGTCATCATGACAGTGAACGGAGATGATGGCATTTTCAATGCCTGGTGTATGTTCTTTGATGTAACGGATTTTATCACCAAACTCATTAGGGTTCATGTAACCTACTGTATCTGGTACGTTAATAATCGTCGCACCACCAGCAATGGCAACTCCAAATACTTGGCATGCAAAATCTAAATCAGAGCGTGCTGCGTCTTCACCGGAGAACTCGATTTCATCAACTTTACCTTTTGCATAAGCCAATACAGATTTAACTTTATCCAATACCTCTTGGCGAGTCATTTTTAATTTATATTCCATATGAAGTTCTGAAATTGCAATGAATACATGCAAACGGCTGCGTTCCGCATCTTTCAACGCATCAATCGCTTTTTGTACGTCCTTTTCATTAGCACGTGCCAACGCACAAATTGTTGTGCCTTTCACTTCGCGTGCAATTGTTTGTACTGCTTCAAAATCCCCAGGGGATGCTGCTGGGAAGCCAGCCTCGATTACGTCGATGCCGAGGCGTACTAGGCCTTTCGCAATTTCAATTTTTTCAGGAGTTTGTAAAGACACACCTGGTGTTTGTTCCCCATCACGAAGGGTTGTATCGAAGAAATATACGCGATT
>DXZL01000225.1 GCA_019419725.1 Veillonella sp.
ATGATCAACGTGACTTATATGTACGACCACTAGATATGTTTTTGAGTGATGTGGACCATGAAAAATATCCAGATGTAAAACAAAAAGAGCGGTTTAAGCTGATGAGTGGACGCGATTAGGAGGGCCTGTGGAACAGAAGTTTTTCTTTTTCGATATCGATAATACCTTAGCTGTATGGCCTGAAGGTAAAATCCCTGAAAGTGCTCAATACAGTTTAGATGAGTTAAAGCGTCGTGGTCACCGTGTAGCCTTAGCAACTGGTCGTATTCAAGTGGATGCTAAGCGTTTCGCAGAGCAAGCAGGCCTTACTGATTTCGTAGCAGATGGTGGTCACAGTATCACTGTTAATAATGAATTGGTATCCATGATAGGTATGGATCGTGATGCATGTATTAAATATTTAGAGTATTTAGAATCACATAATATTCCTTGGGCCGTAACTGACCGTAATAAACTCGGTCGTATTACGCCGTATAAGGAAATTTTAGAGTGGCATCCAAATTGGGATGTATTTAAAACAACTGTAGACCCTAATTTTGACTTTCATAGTGTTGAAGAATTTTATAAGATTTATGTGTTTTTCAAGGAAGGAGAGGAAGAGGAGAAGGATATCGAGCATATGACACATAAGCTCATTCGTTATGGTGATGGCTGTGTTCTATATGAGCCTATGGAAAAGGCGTTGGGTATTCGTAATATGCTTGAACACTTTGGAATGAAGCCAAATCAAGCTGTTGTATTTGGTGATGGGTATAATGATCTGTCTATGTTTAGGCCTGAGTGGCTAAATATTGCTATGGGTAATGCGCGCCCTGAATTAAAGGCAAAGGCTGATTATATTACTACAGACTGTGATAAAGATGGCATTTATAATGCGTGTAAGCATTTTAAATGGATTGATTAATTATCGCTAATTCCCCTAAGCCAGGTGAAGTTTATATGAAGATTTATTTTTGTAGCTGTGGCTACAGAATTGGTGTAGTATAGTTAGTATAATGCGCTTAGTTCAATATTCATGTGTTAAAAGGAGAAGAGAAGATATGAACAATAAACGCAGATTATTTTCAACTTTACTTTGTGTAGCGGCATTGACAGCAGGTTTATTTGTTTCTGGTTGCGGCAGTGATAAAGCGGGTGGCATTGGCTCCGTAGTATCCTCCGTAGTTGATGGCGGTAGCGATGAGAAAGCAGCTGCTAAGCTTAATACACTTATTGATGCAACAAATCGCTTCAATGGTGACAATGCAACTTGGGGTCAAAACTATGCAGATAGTTTGGCTAAATTAAAGGGTGGTTTCCAAGAAGGTGCTATTGGTCGTCAACCTCACTATGATACTTTAAAAGATGCTTTGGAAAAATCTAAAAAAGAAGGTTCTACATTTAAAGAAGTTGACACAGAACGCGATAATGTATTAAATATTCTTAATGAATTAGTACCAACATTCAAAGATTTGAAAGCTTATGATGACTCTAAAGCTTACATGAACGATGGTGGTGCTAAAGGTAAAGAACTAGCAGCTAAATACGTAGCAC
>DXZL01000226.1 GCA_019419725.1 Veillonella sp.
CTTCTGGAAGTGGTAAAAGTACACTTTTAAAATTATGTAGTGATCTGATTAGTCCTACATCGGGAACTATTACTTATAATGATCGTCCTTTAACGGCTATAGATCCTGAATCTTATCGTAGAGAGGTGGGCTACTGCTTTCAAAGACCTTATTTGTTTGCGAAAACAGTACGTCGCAATATTCTATTTCCTTATGATATTCGCGGTTTAAAATCGGATATGAGTCGTATAGAATATCTCTTTGATTTACTACATATGCCACTAAATTATATGGAGCGCCGTAATGATGAGTTGTCTGGTGGTGAAATGCAACGAATATGTCTCATTCGGAGCCTTATTTTTGAGCCTAAAGTGTTGCTTTTAGACGAGGTTACGTCTGCCTTAGATGCGACGAATACATCTATTGTAGAAAATGTGATTGATGAGCTTCATAAAAAGGGGATCACCATTATCTCCATTACTCATAATGAAGAGCAAAGCTTGCGTACTGCAAATCGCCGCATCACTATCGTAGACGGTCAATTAGCTAAAGAGGAGGCACTGATATGAGTCAGTTTCAAACTATATCTACTATATCATTGTGCCTTGCATCAGTGCTAGTTATTATTAGTATGATTATGTCTTATCGACAAGAATTGAAGCTAGAAAAGGATATTTTCATCAGTGCTATACGTGCTACAGTTCAACTATTAGTCATCGGATTTATTTTATCCTATATTTTTAGTGCGGAAAGTCCAATATTTATTATTGGCTTACTTGGATTTATGGCTTTTAATGCGGCTTATAACTCAGCTAAACGAGGGCAAGGGATTCCGCATGCGTTATGGATTTCTTGGTTTGCTATCACCATTGGTGCATGGATAACCTTATCTATTTTATTGGTAACTGGCGTGCTTAGTTTTACTGCGTACCAATTGATTCCTGTTGGTGGTATGGTCATTAGTGGTGCTATGGTAGCTATTGGGCTTTGTTATCGTCAAATGCTATCAAATTTTGAATTGCGTAAACAAGAGGTGGAAATTAAATTAGCCTTGGGTAGTACACCTAAACAAGCTTCGAAAGCGATAGTTCGTGATGTTATAAAGACGGGTCTACAACCTACTGTAGATAGTGCCAAGACATTAGGTATCGTAGCGCTGCCGGGGATGATGACAGGCCTTATCCTAGCAGGCATGCCTCCATTAGAAGCTGTAAAATATCAAATGATCGTTACATTTATGTCGTTATCCACTATATCCATTGCTTGTTTTATTACGTGCCAGTTGTCTTATAGGACATTTTTTAATACTAGAAATCAATTATATAAGTAATTTCTATTAAAATCTTAATAGTAAATAAGGAATTAATTTAATTACATACATTTTAGTCATATTCGATATAGATAATCGATATAAATTAGAAATTCCCATACTATAAAGGTTGCTTCCTCTTATGAGGGAGTAACCTTTTATTATTGTGTGTCAAATTCCTATGTTTTTTAGTAGGAATAGTGGTATACTATGTACAGTATCAGTG
>DXZL01000023.1 GCA_019419725.1 Veillonella sp.
TACTACCTGCTTCACCACGGCGCATAGGAGAAATAATTTGAATATCTAATTCATCGTCTACATGCTCTTGTTCTCGTTTATACACATCAATGATAGCTTTCATCATCATGTCATAAGACTTAACAGGAATAAAAGAAAACTCTTCACTTACGCTATCCAAATTCGGCATTTCACCACGGTTAATAGCATAGGCGCTTTCAACAATAATATTACCAGAGCTTTGACGATAAATCTGGTTGAGCCGTGTGTAAGGAACACAATCACTATCGAGTAAGTCTTTTAATACAAAACCAGCACCAATAGGCGGTAATTGATCTACGTCGCCAACGATAATGACATGGGCTTCTTTAGGAATAGCTGCCATTAAGGAATAGAATAAACGAACATTGAGCATAGATGCTTCATCAATGATAATAACATCAATATCTAATGGATCATCCTCATTCTTAGTAAAATCATAGGAATCACTACCTTGAACAGGTACTAATAATCTATGAATCGTAGTCGCTTCAAACTCCGTCGCCTCTGTAAGTCGTTTTGCAGCACGTCCTGTAGGAGCGCTAAGAATAATACGTCCTAGTCCACTAAGTTGGAAGCCTTTTACTAAAGCCTTAATAATCGTCGTCTTACCAGTACCAGGGCCACCAGTTATAAGGGAAAACTTTTCAAAGAAGGATAGCTGTATAGCCTCTTTTTGGGCATCCCCAAATGTAATATGATTATCAGCTTCAAACTTTTCTATAAAGCTAGGAATATCAAGAGATATCGGATCTGCTTCTAATAAGAAATCTTTTGTATAATGAACGCTTTCCACTTCAGACACGTACATTTCTGGAGGGTAAATATATAGGATATCTTCATAATATGTACTATATAAAGCACCTTGCTCCAATAGGCTTTCAATAAAGTTAGCAATATCATCTACATCAGTTTGTAATAAATCGTCTAAACGACCGATAAGTTGATCCACAGGCAAACACGTATGCCCTTGATTATCCAAACTGCGTAGAATCCATTCCAATCCCGCTTCTAAACGGCGTGTATCACTACCTGTAATACCCAAGTGTTCTGCTAGCGTATCAGCGGTGCCAAAAAGCATATCTGGAGCCACACGTAACAAGGTATAAGGATTATCCTCGATAACAGCAATAGACTGAACACCATAATAGGTGTATACGATACGACTCCATTTAGAAGAAATATGATGGCTTTCAAAAAAGTGATTTAAATCAGATAAAATACCTTCACCAAGTAAGGTATTAAATAATTCGTCCTTAACACTTTTACGAAGTCCAGGAACATCCTTAATTTCTTCGGGACGTTCCTCCCGTAAAACTTCTAAAATACGGATACCAAAATACTCAAGAACCTTTTCTACGGACTTTTCACCAAAACCTTTAATACCTAAATTCAATAAGTAGGTCTTAGCAGCCCCCATGTTATCAGGTTTAAGTTTTTCTACACTAGTAGCATCAAATTGACGACCGTATTTTTCATGTTCTACATAACGGCCTCGAACTTCAATATCTTCTCCTTCTTTAGGAGATTCAAACTTACCAGTACAAGTAATGTATTCCTCATTATAATCCTTAAGGACAAACACGCAATACGTACGTTGTGTATTCTCATATATAGTTCGGTATACAAATCCTCGTATGGCGTCCATTATTTCTCCGTATTAGGCAAAGCTTCAATAATTTCTTGTACCGCATCGGTAATGCTACCTTCATTACCAATTTTGATATGTGCCACTTCTTCGTATAAAGGGTATCGTTCTTCATATACATTGAAGATATATTCAATACTTTCTTTTACAAGTGGACGAATTTCAAGATCCAAATCATCTAAGATATGATTCACATCACGATTAACAAATACAACAAGGCCATTATTGCGCATTAGCTTAACTGTTTTATCATAAGTAACAGTACCACCACCGGTAGCAATAACAGATGGTTTATTATGAATTAATTCCTTAATCGTGTTATATTCATATTCACTAAAAGCATCTTTACCATCATAAATAAAGATTTTTTGAACAGATTTCCCAACCTTATCTTGAATCGTTTGATCTAGATCGTAAAAATCTCGGCCTAATTCTTTAGCTAGCATTTTGCCAACTGTTGTCTTACCAGCGCCTGGCATGCCAATGAGGAAAATATGCTTATGCATATGCTCTTTTAAAAACTCATTGCTCATAGACACAACAGTTTTTATATAATTTTCAATATAAGGTGCCAATGTTTTATCTTTGCAGTTTTCAGTATGCAACGCAATAATACTTTCATCACGTTCTTCATCAATGAGTGGTAAATGATGTTCATCTTTATATTTACCAATCTCTTTAATCAATGTAAGACGTTTTTCAAACTCTGTAACAAGTACGGAGTCAATACTATCTATTTGTTTGCGAGCTTCTTTAATATCCATGAGAACCCCCTTATTATGCTTTAGCTAAAACAGCTAAAGCCTGTTCTTCATCTACCTTCATTTGATCAATAAGATCTTGTAAGTTATTAAATTTTACTTCCCCTCTAAGATAGGAAATAAATTGTACAATTACTTCTTTTCCATATATATCTTGGTCAAAGTTAAATACATGTACTTCGCATCTATGGTACTGATTCTTAAATGTAGGATTATCCCCAATATTACCTACCCCATCATACCAAGTACCATCGATACACACGCGATTAGCGTATACACCATCTGGAGGTGTAGCCATTTCATTAGGAAGCAACAAATTCAATGTTGGGAACCCTAATGTGCGTCCTCGTTGATCACCTTTAATTACAGTCCCTTTAAATTGGAATGGTCTTCCAAGCCAATGAGTAGCATCTTCTAAACGCCCTTCGCGAATGGCCTTTCTAATCTCCGTACTTGAAATAGGAGTACTAAGTCCATCACAAGGCAATAAGGGCTGCACTAAAACTTGTATATTTTTATCCGCTAATACTTGTTTCATATAATCTGGATTACCAAGACCTTTAGCACCAAATGTAAAGTTTTCTCCAATTACAATAGCAGCTACATTCATATCTGTACAAAGAGCGCCCAAAAAATCGTCAGCACTCATTTTTAGTAACTCTTCAGTCATAGGCAACCGTAAAATATAGTCTACATTCAAATCTTCAAGAACGGAATCCATAATCTCTTCTTGAATGACCCGTTTAGGCACTCGCTCTGGATGTAGTATAGTTAGTGGATGATGTTCAAAGGTAATGATTATACTAACACCATTAACTGCCATTGCCTCATCAACGGCCTTGCGTATAACTCGTTGATGACCTCGATGAATACCATCAAAGGTACCTAGGGCATATACTTTTGTATCTTTGATTTGACGCAGTTCATCAAACGAATGTATTTGCTTCATACTTATCCTTCAATAAAAATATTTTTTTCCACCTTCAAAGAGTGGTTAGTTCGTTTCATAATCCCTATAAATCCATGAGGACCATAGGCTCTATAATAATGTTCTGGTTCAGTATAAGAAAATTCGTTACCAATAGGCAATTCCTTACCTTGCACCATCATCTTTAATTGTACACTATTTACCATCACTTTTGAAAGATGAGAAACGGCTGTATCCGTTGGTAACAATAGGCTTTCACCATGAAGCATCAACTCTTCAGCCATTTTAGCAGAATCAATATCAAATGGTCCTACTTGAGTACGTGCCAAGGATGTCATGGTTCCTGGTATACCTAATGAAACACAGATATCACGCAATAATGAACGAATATAAGTACCTCCAGAACAAGTTACACGAACTGTAAAATAAGGAAAACCATACGCTATCAGCTCAATATGTTTAATATGAATTTGACGTAATGGTAATTCTACAGGAATCCCTTTACGAGCATATTCATAAGCACGTATACCATTTATCTTTATAGCAGAATATTTTGATGGCCTCTGGTTTTGTGCACCAATAAAGGTATTTAGTGTATTAACTAATTCATCAAAAGTAGGTTTAAGCATAGCATCGGAAAGTTCTGAACTTTGAATGTATTCATTCAATAGAACGCCGTCTCGCAATACCATATCTTTATCAGGTAATACCGGTTGACCAGAACTATCTTCAGTATCGGTAAAAGTACCAAATTTACATTCTGCTACATAGGTTTTATCAAACCCCTCTGTATACTCAATAAGACGCGTAGCCTTACCAAGAAAAACGGGCAACACGCCATAGGCCATAGGATCTAAAGTACCACTATGACCAATGCGCTTTTCTTTTAAAATGCGACGACAAATAGCAACAGCATCATGGCTTGTTATACCAGGAGGTTTTAAAAATGGTAAAATGCCATCCATTATTTAATCACCTCAATGAGAGCCTGTTTCGCTTCTTGTAATGGTAGATTAATCGTACAACCGGAAGCTCGAATATGACCGCCACCGCCAAAATTGCTAGCAATAGCATTCACGTCGGTACCTTTAGATCGTAAACTTACCCGTGTTCTGTCATCAGCTTCAGCTTTCAATAAAATAGCTATATCAACAGTATCTACATTTCTAATAATATCCACAAAGCCATCTGTATCATCGCCGAGAATGTTCATAGCCTCGCGATTCAACTCGATGGTAGCTACTGTATTATTCTTGTAGAACTCAATAGTTTGCATAACTTGTTTTGTTAATTCCAGACGACTTGCAGACACAGCCTCAATCGTTTCAGAAATAACATTAGGTCTAGCACCGGCTGCTACACATTTAGCAGCCATTTCTAACGTATTGGCAGTTGTATTGCTAAATTTAAAGAAACCACAGTCAGTAGCAATAGCCATATATAAAGCAGTACCCATAGACTCGGTGATAGGCCAATTCCATTTTGTACATAAATCGGTAACGATTTCACCAGTAGCAGCAAAGTCAGGCTTCAAATATAGATGATCAGCAAATTCCGTATTAGAAATATGGTGGTCTATATTAAAAATAGGTGCACTCCATAGTGCACCTACTTTGCCAATTCGCTCATACGTGCTAGCATCCAATACCATTAGCATATCAATATCAACAGGGTTTGTTTCAAAATACGCTACATCATGGATGTGGTCCGTATATCGTAAGAATGAGTACTTCTCAGGAACTACATCATCCACTACCATATATACAGTTTTACCTTGCCCTACAAGGGCTTCGTAAAAGGCCACCAAGGACCCGATAGCATCGCCATCAGGTCTGACATGGACGGTTAGCATAATAGAATTAGCTTCACACAGAGCCATATGTAATTGATTAATAGTAATCTTACTCATGTTCTGTATCCTTTGTGTTAATTTTTTTCTTCGTCCTTTTTGATTTCATTCAAAAGGGATTCAATATGCATGCTATAGTCTAAAGACGTATCCTTATCGAATGTGATAGAAGGAATATGGCGCAATTTAAGTACTTTGCCAAGCTCAGTACGAATATGACCTGCTGCATGCTTTAAAGCGATAAGTGTATCTTCTTTTTCCTTATCGGAACCAAACAAGGAGACATAAATCGTAGCTTCACGCAAATCACCTGTTACATGAACATCAGTAATAGTAGTGAAGCCGATGCGTGGATCTTTCAATCCGCGCATCAACATTTGACTTACCTCTTGTTTGATAAATTCTTGTAATTTTCTGACACGAACGTCACTCATATAAACCTCCTAAATTTGAGGTGCAATTTCTTCCATCAAGTACGCTTCGATTACGTCGCCTTCCTTGATGTCGCGGTAACCTTCTAAGGAAATACCACATTCGAAGGATGTTTTAACTTCTTTCACTTCGTCTTTGAATCGACGTAAAGAGTCAACCTTACCTTCAAATACGACAATACCATCACGGATCAAACGAACTTCAGAGTCGTTAGTAATACGACCTTCTGTTACATAAGAACCGGCAACGATAGCTTTAGGTGTAGAGATGACTTGGCGCACCTCTGCACGACCAACGACAACCTCTTTGAATTGAGGAGCCAACATACCACGCATCGCGGACTCAACGTCATTGATAGCATCATAAATTACGCGATATGTACGAAGGTCAACTTTTTCATTTTCCGCAGCGCGGCGAACATTAGCATCTGGACGTACGTTGAAGCCCATTACGATTGCATTAGATGCAGAAGCCAACATGATATCGGATTCATTAATAGCACCTACTGCAGCATGAACGATTACGATACGTACTTCAGGATTTTTAATACCTTCTAAGGATTGACGCAATGCTTCTACAGAACCTTGAACGTCAGCTTTAATGATGATGTTAAGGTCTTTTAACTCACCTTGTTGAATTTGGTTGAAGATATCATCCAATGTAACCTTGTGAGTTGCTTGCAATTCTTGAACACGTTGTTTGGCAATACGTTTTTCAGCAATTGCACGTGCTTCGTTGTCATCCATACCATTGATGATTTCACCCGCTTGAGGAACTTCAGAGAAGCCCAAGATTTCTACTGGCATAGAAGGACGAGCTACTTTAACTTTTTCACCGCGTTCATTTGTCATAGCACGTACTTTACCGTATGCTGTACCAGCAAGTACAGTATCACCTACACGGAGGGAGCCTTTTTGTACTAGTACTGTACATACAGCACCACGACCTTTATCAAGTTGAGCCTCGATAACTACGCCGTATGCTTTACGGTTAGGATTAGCTTTCAATTCCATAACTTCTGCTACAAGCAAGATATTTTCGAGCAAATCGTCGATACCTTGTTTTTGTTTAGCAGATACTGGAACCATGATTACATCGCCGCCCCATTCTTCTGGTAAAAGTCCATGTTCAGCCAATTGTTGTTTAACATGGTCTGGGTTAGCACCTGGTTTATCCATTTTGTTGATAGCAACAATAATTGGTACATCAGCAGATTTAGCATGGTTTATGGCTTCAATAGTTTGAGGCATTACACCATCATCAGCAGCTACAACAAGAACTGCGATATCTGTAGATTTAGCACCGCGAAGACGCATAGCTGTAAACGCTTCATGGCCAGGAGTATCAAGGAATGTAATTTTATTGTCGTTATAACGAACTTGGTAAGCACCGATATGTTGAGTAATACCACCTGCTTCGCCAGCTGTTACATTAGTTTGACGAATTACGTCCAACAAGGATGTTTTACCATGGTCAACGTGACCCATGATAGTAACAACTGGAGGACGAGGTTTTAATGTTTCTGGTGCATCTTCAATCTCGATGATATCAGTAGGATCTTCTTCAGGTTCTACTTCTGTTACAGTTACACCAAATTCTTCAGCTACGATTGTAGCAGTATCAACGTCAACCTCTTGGTTAATGCTAGCCATAACACCTAAGAGCATCAACTTTTTGATAATTTCAGATACTTCGCGGCCCATTTTTTCGGCTAATTCTTTAACTGTTAAAGGACCGGATAATTCGATTTCCGTAGCAATCGCTGCTTCAGCCTTACGTTCAGCTTCAGCTTTTTGTTGTAAGTACTGTTCATTACGATGTTTTACGCGATTCTTTTTCTTTTGCATAGATGTAGATAACAAGGATTGAGGACGGTTGTTACCACCTTTTTTATTTTTCTTGTTACGACGATCATTGTTATTAGAATTGCGGTTATCATTGTTTCGATTGTCGTTATTGCGATTATCATTATTACGCGCATCATTAGGACGACCATTGTTATTGCGGTTGTCATTATTGCGGTTATTATTGTTAGGGCGGTTGTTAGCGCGGTCACCAGATTGTTGGTTACCTTCAGATTTACGTGTAGGTTCAGAGATTTGTACATGACGTACATTGCCCTTTTTATGGTCATTTTGTTTAGATTGATCGTCTTGTTTTTGACCACCTTGTTTACGATTATCCTTTTTCTGTTCGTTAGAACGATTTGGATGTTGTTGTTTATGTGGCGCAGCTTCTTGTTTATGAGCTGCAGTTGGAGCAGATTTTTGTTCTACTTTTTGTTCTGTTTTTTGTGCTACTTTAGATGCTTCAGATTTCTTACTCAATTGTTTTTTTACAATTTCATAACCGGAATCATCTACAGAATTAACTGCTTTCGTAACATTTACATTATGTTGTTGCAAGATAGAAATGACCTGCTTACTTTCTACGCCGAACTCTTTGGCGATTTCATGGACGCGCTTTTTGGACATCTACATACCCCCTTATTATCGATCAATCTCTTTTACTATTGCCTTTGCAAATCCATCATCTAGTATGGCAACTACTACCCTAACTTCTTTACCAATGGCCGTTCCTAACGCCTCTTTATTGGCAATACTATGAAGTGGAATTTGATGTGTCTCTGCTAATTGAGTATATTTCTTTTCATTGTTGGCTGCACAGTCACCAGCGAGAAGTACCAATTTCGGTTCCTTTCTCTTTATAGCCTTTTCTACGATAAAATCACCAGAAATAACCTTACCTGCTCGTTGTGCTAAACCTAAGAGATTCAAAATTTTATCTTCATTCATGTATATCAGTGATTACTCATTCTCTTGTAAATCACGTTGTAATGCTTCGTATATTTCTTTCGATACACTATGCTTTAATGACCGTTCTAATCGCTTAGCCTTATAGGCTTGCTCAAAGCATGACATGGACTCACATAAATACGCTCCACGCCCCGGTGCTTTTCCAGTACGGTCAATACTGATATTGCCATCTGGACTTAAGGCTACGCGAATTAATTCACGTTTCGCCTTAGGCTCACCACATCCTACGCATGTGCGCATAGGTTGGGATTTCGGTTTCATGACTATTCACCGTCCTCAGCATTTCCGAAACCTGCAAAAGGTTCTTCAGCTGCTTGAGTTTCACTCTTAATATCGATTTTCCAGTTAGTTAATTTGGCTGCCAATCGAGCATTTTGACCAGCTTTACCAATTGCCAAGGATAATTGGTAATCAGGAACTACAACGTAAGAGGATTTTTCTTCTTCACTTACATCAACAGATACAACCTTTGCTGGACTCAAGGAGTTAGCGATATAAATTGCTGGATCTTCATCCCATTTAACGATATCAATTTTTTCATCGTGTAATTCATCAACGATATGTTGTACACGTTGACCTTTAGGACCTACGCAAGCACCTACTGGATCAACGTTTTCATCGCGACTGTATACAGCAATTTTGGAACGCATACCAGGCTCACGAGCTACGGATTTAAGCTCTACTACACCTTCATAAATTTCTGGCACCTCTAATTCAAAGAGGCGTTTCAATAAACCAGGATGTGTACGGGAAATCATGATTTGAGGGCCCTTCGTAGTTTTCTTAACCTCTACGATATAGCATTTAATACGATCCCCTTCGCGATATGTTTCGCTAGCAATTTGTTCTGTAGGAGGTAAAATAGCTTCTGTTTTACCTAAGTCGATAAACACATTTTTACCTTCTACACGTGTAATAACGCCAGTGATGATATCGCCTTCACGACTATAGTATTCTTCATATACTACGCTGCGTTCAGCCTCTTTCAAACGTTGAATAAGCATTTGTTTTGCAGTATGGGCAGCACTACGGCCAAAGTTAGCTGGAGTAACATCAACTTCTACTACGTCACCAATTTCAAAACGTTTGTCAATTTTGCGAGCTTCTAACAAGCTAATTTCTGTTTCTGGCAATTCTACAGTTTCTACCACTTGTTTTTTAGCCATTACTTTATAAACGCCTGTTTCGCGGTCAATCACAACGTAAGCATCTGGATTAGATGTTGGTTCTTTGCGATATGCTTGCAACAATGCAGCCTCTAAGGATTCAAAAATAACCTCAGGAGCAAAACCTTTTTGCTTTGTAAGCACCATTACCGCTTGAATTAATTCTTGACTCACTCGTATGCCTCCATATATTAAAAATCAAGATGTAATCGAATTTGTGCAATGGCAGACCGTTCGAATGTCATACTTTCACCATTGATAGTAAAATCGATAGTTGTGTCTGTAAAACCTTCTAATGCACCAGTAAATTGTTTACTGCCATTAATCGGTTTAAATAGCTGAATATCAACATCACGACCATTATAGCGAATCAAGTCCTTATCCTTCTTAAGAACTCGATCTAGGCCTGGAGAAGATACTTCCAATAAATAGTTTTCCGTAATTGGATCCTTTTCGTCGAGGACAGCACTTAGTTTTTCGCTAACCATCTGACAATCATCCAAATCTACACCACCTGGTTTATCAAGGTAGACACGCAAATACCAATCGCGTTCACGAATGTAATCTACATCGACTAGTTCCATTTCGGTGCCGGCTATAATACCTTCAACTACAGAGGATACAAATTCCTCTACTGCTTCTCTCTTCATAGCCATCGCCTCCTTCATTACTACATCTTGTATATATCTCTTTTTTTCAAATACCTTAATTAGGCTAATCATAAATGAAAGAGTGGACATAAGCCCACTCTTTTAAAAGATTTATATAAAAGTCATATATAGTATATCACATTTGCTGTGTATATACAAATTCTACGCTTTCTTATGGGCTTTAACCAAACATTCCCACTTAGATTATTTCATATGAATATAAAATAACTCAAAAAATAGCATAGTCATATATAATGATTATCCTTAGTCGACGCGTTCATTTAATCCTTTTAATATAGGACCCAAATGTTCACGTAGAACTGTAGTTAAATCATCTAAATTTTTAGCATCTAGGTGATGGTCTATTTCAGGATAATTTTTATAACGAAGTTCTGCAAAGTATTCATCTCGCAATTCGTTATAATATAGCAATAATCCTGTACATTCGTCCATCTTACGATACTCACCGATAATAAAAGAACCATTAATCATCCGGATTGCATGAGCTGGATCAATATCACATACAAAGCCTTCCAGTTCTTTAGGCATAACCTCGGAAAAATCCCATTCAGGAATGCCTCGACGACGATAGGTAAAGGTAAAGTTATTCGCTGGCTCTATTAACATATTAGTTAACCCTTTGACACAGCGATCTTGTAATCCTTGCCAAAACGACTCTAAATCAGCACGCACAAAAGAAATATCAACAAAGGAAAATAGTGGCATTTCAATATGTACTGTATAGTCCTCTACCTCTTTATCATATAAGGCAGACCATCGCCACCCCAAATCATTTTGATAATGGAAAATAGGTACCTTTAATACCTCTTCACCGACTCCGAGACGCTCAAGTAGTGCCGTATAATCAGCTTCATTGGACGCCACTAAGGTAAATCCCTCAATCTGCTGAGGCAACCATGAATAATCTAATGCTTTACAAGCTTCAATAATCGTTTCCATATAATGCCTCGTACTTTTCTTGATACTGTAAGACAGCTTTTACATAGCTACGCGTTTCAGGAAAAGGTATGGTATCAACCATGCCATTCCATTTATTCTCATTGAGCCAAGATTCAACATGACCACGTCCCGCATTGTACGCAGCTAACGCCTGCACCTCATCACCATTAAATTCCTTTAACAAATGACCTAGGTACCATGTACCTAACTCAATATTAGTTTCCGGCTCTTTTAACTGGCGATCTGTATAGTTTCCATGTCCAACTTGTTGAGCTACCCATCGCGCTGTATCTGGCATAAGTTGCATCAATCCAAGAGCGCCGGTTTCAGATTCCGCAGTATTCTTATATTTACTTTCAGCTAAGATAACACTAGCCACTAAGGAAGGTGGTACTTGTTCCTTATCAGCTGCAGCCATCACTACATCTCTATAGTTAAAGGGGTACGCCACTTGACGCGCTATAGGATCATCTAAATGAGTAAAATAAAACCACCCAAGTACGACGCACGATAGCGCCGTTGCCGTTGCACGTTTCATATATCCCCCTTTCCTTACACAATCTTTATCCGATTTTGATATCGGTACAATATAGTAATACACCAAATGGTAGGTTACTATTATATAAAATTTTATGGGCTTATTATACCATTTAATACTAATTTTTATATACCAATTTTAGTACATAATAGGTAATTATTTTGATTCTTGTAAAACTGTCTCTATACGCTCATTCCAAATAGTATTCAACTGTACTGTTAAATCATGAGGCGTACCATTATTATCAACGATTATATCTGCATAGGCACGTTTATCATCAAGCCGCATTTGACTATTAATACGAGCAAGGGCATCCTCTCTCGTATATCCATTACGACTCATTAAACGTTCGATTTGAGTCGTTTCATTCACATATACGAGCCACACCTCATCCATCATGGTATACCATTCCCCTTCGATGAGTAATGGAATATCATAGATTAAAATTGGCGTATTTCCTTGTTCATATTGAGATGTCAACTCCATAATACGATTGCGTATATGTGTTTTTAGACAGCTATTTAATAATTGTCGTTTTTCTTCATTGTGAAAGACTATAGCACCAAGCGCTTCACGATTGAGTGTGCCGTCAGCATGTAAAACATTAGAACCAAAGGTCTCTACAATAGCTTGTAAGCCCTCAGTCCCCGGCTCCACTACTTCACGAGCTACAATATCAGCATCGATATAGGGTATTCCTTTGTCCTTAAAATAGGTAAGGACTGTACTCTTGCCTGATGCAATACCACCAGTTAAGCCTATTTTAAACATATATACCTTCTAACACGTAATACTATCAATTAAACTATTTTACCAATGCCCAGTTCTCAGCATGATGCACATCTACAATAAGAGGAACCTGTAATTCTACTACAGATTGCATTGTAGAACGCAATAATTCTTCAACTGCGTCTAATTCTTCATTCACTACTTCTAATACAAGTTCGTCATGTACTTGTAATAAAAGTCGAGATTTAAAGTTTCCTTCCTCTAGCTTTTGCTCAACTTGGTTCATTGCTAACTTGATAATATCTGCAGCAGTACCTTGAATTGGTGTATTCATCGCCGTACGTTCAGCAAAGGAACGACGGTTAAAGTTGCGGCTATTAATATCAGGAAGTTCGCGTTGACGGCCGAACATAGTGCGAACCTTACCAGTTTCATGGGCCTCCTGAACCATACGATCCATGTACTCTTTAACCTTAGGATAACGGCTAAAGTATAAGTCAATATAGTTTTTAGCTTCTCCCCGTGTGATACCAAGGTCGCGAGATAAGCCAAAGTCAGAAATACCATAAATAATACCAAAGTTAATAGCCTTTGCATGAGAACGCTCTTCGCTTGTTACCTCATCTTGAGATTTACCTAGTACCTCTGCTGCAGTAAAGCGATGAATATCCTTACCATCAACGAAAGCTTTAATCAACGCTTCATCGCCAGAAAGATGTGCTAAAATACGTAACTCAATTTGAGAATAATCGGCACTCACTAATGTGTCATACCCTGCACCTGGATAGAATAAGGCACGAATTTCACGGCCTTTTTCTGTACGAACAGGAATGTTTTGTAAGTTAGGATCAGAGGAACTAAGACGACCTGTAGCCGTAACCATTTGATTAAAGGTAGTATGAATACGCTTAGTCTTATCATTAATAAGGACTGCTAATCCTTCACAATAGGTAGATACTAATTTTGCTACAGAACGGTATGCCAAGATTTTTTCCACGATTGGACTCTCATTACGTAGCATATCAAGTACTTCAGCATCTGTAGAATATCCAGTCTTAGTTTTCTTAATAACTGGCAAGTTCATCTTTTCGAACAAGATGACCCCCAACTGTTTTGGAGAGTTTATGTTGAAAGTTTCACCAGCAAGATCATAAATCTCTTGTTGTACTTGGGCTAATTCATCTTTAAAGCGAGCTGTCGTTTCAGCCAGCTTATTTGTATCAATATATATACCATTTTTCTCCATTACTACTAATGTATGAATCAATGGCAACTCAATAGTTTCATATAAAGACCATAACTCTTCACGTCGAGCAGATTCACAAGCTACATCATTCATAGCAAGTAAAGCTTTCACCATAGATACGCACTCTACATCTACGCTACCGCTAGCAATGCTAGGCACAGAGAAACGTTCCGTTAAATATAGATAACCATAGTTAGTACGTGTTGGATCTAACAAGTATGCTAGAAGAGACATATCATGGATACGTGCAGTGTTATCATCATTAAACAAAGAGATTTCAGCTGGTGACTCTTTACCTAATGCTTCTATTAGTTCTTTTGTTTGAGTAGTAACAATGGCCTTAGCCCCTTGTAATACTGCTAGAACAGCCTTTGTATCATTTGTTTTAACGATAGTATCACCATTAGAAAGATAGGTAGTCTCGATTGTTCTAAATGGAGTTTTTCCATCGAGCACAACATGAACTGCTACTGTTTTATCTGTATAGAAGTCAGGAGTTAGAGCCTTAGCATCAGCTAAATCGTCTAGAGAAATTTCCTCTTGTGGTGCAAATAAAGAACCAAAATCACCAAAAGCGGATTCTTCTCCACCCATTACTTGTACAATACGAGGTGTTAATTTAGTAAACCCAAGAGTTTCGAATAAAGGCTGTACTTCAGAGGTATGAAAATTCTGTACAAAGTCTTCAACCTTATAGGATAAATCCATATCTGTTTTGATAGTTGCTAAATCACGAGACAAGAACGCTAAGTCTTTATTTTCTACAAGTCGCTCTTTTAATTTCTTACCAGAAATATCTTCAATATGGTCATATACAGACTCAAGATTACCGTATTCTGTAATCAATTTAAGAGCCGTTTTTTCACCTACACCTGGTACACCTGGAATGTTATCGGAAGTATCCCCCATAAGAGCTTTCATTTCGATAACCTTATCAGGACCATAACCATAAAGTTCCTCCATGTTATCAAGAGTAACCTCTAACATGTCAGAAATGCCTTTTTTAGTTAGGAATACATGACTATGCTCTGTTACGAGTTGAAGGTTATCGCGGTCACCAGTAATAATTTTAACAGCCATTTCTGGTGTACCAAATTTCTTACTCAACGATCCTAGAATATCGTCCCCTTCAAAACCTTCTTCTTCAATAACACAAATGCCCAACGCTTTTAATACATCTTGAATAAGGCTAAATTGAGGTCGTAAATCCTCTGGTGCATCTGGACGATTACCTTTATATTCGCTGTACATTTCTGTACGGAATGTCTGACGACCTTTATCAAAGGCTACTGCAATATAATCCGGATTGATTTCTTCGTACAATTTAATGAGCATCGTTAAGAAACCGTACACCGCATTCGTTGGAGTACCTAAAGCAGACTTCAACGGTGGTAATGCAAAGAATGCACGGAATAACAAACTACTGCCATCTATAATCATTAATTTTTTCATAAGACACCTCACTTAATTCTATCTTTTATTATAACATAAGGGAGCCAACTAACTTTTAAAATCAACATAATTAAGTAATTACAATATTGGCTAATATATTAATAATCTTGATTTCATAAAATAGGCTTATATGGTATAGTTAATAAGCAGTAGAAATGTTTTATACTTCATATTAATAAGGAAAATATTGGGCTGAAAAGTCCTTGCGTATCAATATGCGGTATGATATAATCATTCAGGTATAAGAAACGATTTTTAAGGAGGTGACTCAATTGCCAAACATTAAATCCAGTATTAGAAGCGTAAAAACGGATGCTGAACGTCGTGCGAAAAACGCCGCTGTAAAATCTCAAATCCGTACAGCAGCTCGTAAAACCGTTGAAGCTGTTCAAGCAGGCGCAGTAGAAGAAGCAAAACAAGCACTTGTTCATGCTACTAGCGTAATTGATAAAGCAGCCTCCAAAGGTGTACTTCATAAAAACACTGCAGCTCGCAAAAAATCCAACCTTGCAGCTAAAGTAAACGCTTTATAATTTCTAAAGCAAGTAAGACAGTCTCTCGGATATCCGTTGAGACTGTTTTTTTTATGCTTTTTTCAATTTTTCAATAATATTCTTTTCGTTTTTTATACAGTTATATTTTATTACGCCCTATGGGCAGATTAGAGGACTATTACTATGAGAACACTATTATTAATGCGTGGTGCTCCTGCTAGTGGTAAGTCTCAGTGGATTCGTGACAATAATCTTGAGGCTTACACCTTAGAAGCCGATCATTTCCGTATGCTATTACGCAGCCCTTCTCTTGGTGAGGACGGTTGGTATATTTCACAAGAGGATAATGGTCCGGCCTGGGAGCTCCTCCTAGATTGCTTAGAAAAACGAATGAGCAATGGCGACTTTGTCGTTTTAGATGCTACCCACACTACATCTAAAGCTGTTAATGCATATAAAGAATTGCTTAACAAATATAAATATACTGTATATTACTACGAACCAGATACATCACTAGAAGAATGCTTGGCTCGTAATGCAGAACGTACAGATTACAAACGAGTACCGGAGCAAGTCATTCACCGTATGCACAAGGTGATTAAGACAACACCATTACCAAAGTTTTGTAAGAAAATAAATTCTATCGATGAAATCAACAATTACTTTACCGTAGATTTGACAAATCAATATGAACGAGTGCGTATCATTGGTGATATTCACGGTTGTTACACAGCATTACAACAAGCTATCTCACATTGGGATGAAAAAACACTTTACATCTTTTGTGGTGACTATTTGGAACGCGGTATTGAAAATAAAGAAATGATGTACGAAATGATGCGTCTTAGTACATTGCCTAATACTATTATGTTAGAAGGTAATCACGAACGACATATCGCAAACTTTGCTTTCAATACAAATTTAGATCGTTCCAAACGATTTATGAAAGAAGTAGTAGCACCTATCATAAAAGATATGACTAAAAAAGAAGTTGAATCTCTTCAACGAGAATTACGCCTCTTTTATAAATCACTTCGTCAATGTTATCCATTTAGTTTCCATGGCAAGAAATATTTAGTATCCCATGGTGGTCTTTCCTATGTACCTAATATGACCTTTATAGCTACCTCTACCTTTATTAATGGTTTTGGAGCTTACGAAACAGATATTGCTAAAATATATGATGCTAATTACGAAAAAGGTATGTGTCAAAACTTTATTCAAATTCATGGTCATCGCGGTGTTCCCGATGGTACATATTCCTTCTGTTTAGAAGGAGAAGTAGAATTTGGTGGAGAGCTTAAATACATTGATATTACTGCAGATGCATTTACTAAAAGTGGTATTAAAAATGATGTGTACGATAAAGATTACATGCGCCATGAATACCAAAACATGACACAACATCTTATCTACACACAAAATGAAGATATTAATATTTTAGGTAATTCTAAATTAGTTAAAGTAAAAAAATGCGTCCCTAACCTATACTCCTTGAATTTTACCTCTCGTGTATTCCATAAACGACTATGGAACGAAAGTACCGTACAAGCGCGAGGATTATTTGTAGATCGCTTAACAGGAGATGTGAAACTACGTAGTTATAATAAATTCTTTAATCTTAACGAACGTCCAGAAACAGAGTTAAATAATTTGGCTAACACACTTTCCTTC
>DXZL01000024.1 GCA_019419725.1 Veillonella sp.
TTATATCACAATTTAACTATTTTTTATCACTACGAATCAGATTATAGTTACCAATCCTAACACCGTATGATTCATTACCCAGAGTCACAACTTTGAGAATCTACCACTATACCTCGTATTGTCCATCGCCAAGTGGATCTACCACAACATAACGACTAGCCCCGCCCTCTGCTTTAGCTCGTTTAGCCTCTGCAATAGCATCTTGTCGAGTCAATTCGTCCGCTTGCCAAGGGATGAACATGGCATAAACACTTTGAGGCCCATAAGGTCCATATTGTCCCCGTGAAAGCACGCTATGCCAGCCTACCTTATCTTCGTACATGCGCACCTTTTCAAGGCGTTCCTCTTGTACACCTGTTTCATCATAGTACACATTGTAGCGGTTCGACCATATATCGCCCACACCGGTGCCTTCCTCTTCGGCCATCTTATAACGGTTAGCCCATTGCACCTTCCACTTAGCGATAAGGTCATCAATATAAGCGGTTACATTTTGGCTTTGCTTATATGTAACAGGGTCAAAGGCAGGTTCAACGACCTTACTGTAATCAAGGCCTGCCATAGATAAAATGATACCTGTATTTACATAAGGCAATGCTTCCTGTACAGAGTAACCACCTTCTAAGACAGCTATATCTGCTTGCAATAAATCTACAAGCTCAGCATAGCCTTTTGCAGTAACTTGCATATTCGCCAATGGATCGCTAAAATGATTATCTTGTCCCGCTGAATTGATAACAATGTCTGGATTAAACTCTTCTAAAATAGGCAATACCAACTCACGCATAACCTTCATCAAGCCTTCGTCACCAGTCCCAGGTGGCAACGGAATATCTATATTTCCACCAATAGCCTGTGGGCCACCGAATTCATCCATAAAGCCTGTGCCAGGATATAAGGTCCGTCCATCTTGGTGGAAACTAATGTATAGCGTATCTGGATCATGATAGAACACATCTTGAGAGCCATCTCCATGATGTACATCTGTATCTACCACAGCCACTCTCTTAATACCATAGGTTTGGCGCATGTGCTGTATCATGACGGCTTCAATGTTAATGGTACAGAATCCACGGATACCATGAACCATAGCCATTGCATGATGCCCTGGAGGTCTTACTAAAGCAAAGGCACGATCTACTTCACCGCGCATAACCGCATCAGCAGCTGCAATAGCACCGCCCGCTGACACACGATGTGCTTCCGTTACCCAGGACTCTAAATCTGGGGCACCCACATGAACACGCTCTATGGTATCCCAATCGGCTACGATAGGATTATATTCCTTAATATTAGGTATATCTAATAGCCCTTCCTCTACGATTTGATCTCGCGTATATAGCAATCTCTCTTGTCGTTCTGGATGGGTTTCAGAAATCTTCCAGTCAAAGGCAGGGAAAAACACTAAACCTAAACTATGTTTTGGTGCATTTTCATCAGTATGTAACATATCACCTATATTTGTGTTAATAGCTTTATTCATACCCGCATGTCCAAGTCCATGACGTTCACGATAGGATAGTCCTTTATTCCACATACTGCTTCACCCCCGCTGCTAGTTGTACTTTTACAGTGATCAACCGTTCCATCGATTGCCAGCCCTCTACTACAGGGAAGTCTTCGATACTAATCACCTCTATATCTTGGTCCTTACCAAGACCTAAACGCAATGCTTCTTCACTGAGAGCCTCTTTAGCTCGTTCCACCACTTGTTCTACTCGCTTCAACGTACAGGTTTGTTGTTTAATCCCTAGTTCAGGAATAACGAGTAAGCGTCGTTTTGTATCAACATGAACAGTGAGTTCGATGGTCGATAATGCTAGGGCTGCTCCGATAGCATTCGCCACCGCCGCATTTTCTGGTATGGTAATCGGTAAATCCATATATTTACCTATGCTAGGTCCAAGGCTTGGTGCCGTTCCACCTACTACCACGATTTGAGCAGGCACAAATACATCAGGGTTCACAATATCCGCTACTACATAGATAGGTCGTTTGTTTTCTGCCCTTACCACCTCATCTATGCCATGCTGAATTGTTTGCAACGCCTTATTTACGATTGATTGAGCAACGTTAGAAGCAGATATATCCTCTGCTAATTGTTGTTGAGTTTGAGTTGTATTTCCGTTTGTACTCGCATTTAATCTATTAGCCAATACCTCCATAGCTCGTTCAGCTAATCCAACCTCACCATAGCTCGCATAACCTAGTACGATGAGAGCATCTCCTAATGTAGGTTCCACACCACCTAAAGCTACCGATGGGCCCACCCGTTCAGGTCCTACCGTGATTTCTCCATCTACAATGCGAACTACGGACTCACCGCCGATACCAACAGAGGTAACGGCAAAGGATCTCACTGCACTTGGATATTCACGAATGGATACGCCATTCTTTGTCATCAATGGTTTCCCCTGTTTCCAAAGGGAAATGTCTGTTGTAGTGCCCCCAATATCTAGCGCCACTGTATGCGCATTACCTATAGCACCAAGAGCAGATAAACCAAGCACAGTTGCAGCAGGTCCCGTAAAAGCGGTCTCTACAGGCCGACTTACCATGTGCTCCATAGGAAGAGAGCCCCCATCGGCTTTTAATATATGAAGTGGAGCTTTAATGTTTCGCACGCTTAACGCATCTTCTACATTCTTCTTAAATACTGTAAATACCGGTGTTACAGCGCTATTAAAGTAAGCACTAATCGTACGGCGTGGAAAATTCAAGGAGCCGCTTAATAGACTGCCATTAGAGATAGTATTATATCTATCTTTCAATGCTTCTGTTATAGATAATTCTTCTTGAGGATTCCGTACCCCAAATTTAGCAGATACAGCAGCCAAATCTGTGCCACTGCGAGATTGTACCATTTCGGCTATATGTCGAACTGCATTTGTAGGTGTACGTTCCACCACAATACCTCTATGATCAGTATAGCCTTGAAGATAGATAGGATTTACAGGGAATATATCGTCCACATTTCGGCCAGGTCCCGTTACTACAAACAAGTCTACTACTTGCTCTTTCTCTTCCACGATGGTATTTGTTACCACAGTAGTAGACAGCGTAACTTGATCAATATTTGTAGTATCACAATGTTGGAGAATTGCATCAAGGGCCTCGCCTATGCCTTGCATTAAATTATCTTTGGTAGTCCGTCTTTTAGCAGATGCTACTACACGATGGCCATCGATGATGACCGCATCTGTAAAAGTACCACCTACGTCTAAACCTAGTAACATACGACCTCCTAATTAGTATAAAAAAAGCTGTACCCATCTCTATGTGATGAGTACAGCCTTCTGTTATTTACCAGATACAGATGCGTAATTTTTAATGATAACAATCGGAGTCATTTGGCTATCATTACCAAATGGATTGTCAATCAACAATTGTGCAATTTTATTACCGTCAATGCCACGGCTTGTACCTAACACAGCGGAACGTTTCAAGTCATTAACGTCAGCTACAACAGCGCCATAACAGCCTGTGCGAGATACGATTTTCTCAGCTACTTTATCTGGATCCTTCGGACCAAATACGATGTGCTTGTCGAATGGAGGCATTGTACCAGTTACATCATCTGTTAAAGATGCTGCACGAGCAATTGCATAGAATACACCTGGTTTGCGGAAAATCTTAGCAATAGCACCTAAAATAAAGGCACCCAATACTTTCCATTTACCATCCAAGTTCATAGCGGATTGCATGCCATAAATGGATGCCATAGATCCATCTGGATGGATAAAACGATTGATTAAACGCGCTTGCCAGCAAACATTTAGCTCTTCAGGACGTGTAAAACGACCTTGTGTAATAGCTACTACAGATTCAGCTACACATACGATATCTTCAGGTCCAATATTATGACCGCCAAATTCAACGATAGCATCCACGATGTCATCATTATCTGTAAGAATACGTGTTGGCACACATACTAACTCTAATTCTGCCATTGTTATGCCTCCTTATTGAACCAATGCTGCTTGAACTTCTTCAGCAGTCAAACGAATACGTTGTTTATCGATATGATAATCTGTACGACCTACGATTTGGTAGTAAATATCGATGTCCATATAAGGGAAGCCCTTAATATCTTCACGAATATTGCCATTTTTACCTGTTAAGGTAACGAATACACGAATAGTACCACCTTTGCGAGGTTTGATGATAACAGCTTCAAAATAACCATCATGACGAGGACGATTAATGTCCATAGCCCATGCATGTACTTTCACAGCATCAAAATGTTCCTCTGGCAACAATGGACGTGGGAATAAGTCCATAATTGTACCAAGTTGACGTCCTTTGTTCACAAATGGAATATCGCAGAACAAGGTAATAGATTCAAAATTACGGTCAGATACTTGGAAGTTTGTTGCACGTTTTGGCAATAAAATAACCTTTTCATTACCTTGTTTCAATACGAACAAACGGAATAATAAATACAAAGCTGCAATAGCTACAATAATAGCTATTACTACACTTAGGATGTTATAAAACCACATAGGGCATCTCCTTTATAATGTAATATGTTCAATGCTGCGACGACTTGTATCAAGGAAAGAGGCGCTCAGCGTATCACCAAGCTCAATATCCTTTGTAAAATACAATGACACAGTACCCGCCGTTTTTTGAGGGTTAAATAAATCTTTACCCTCTAATCTGCGGCGAACAAGTTCACTCGTTTCAAAAGCAGGGTCGATGAATTGAATGCGCCCTGACGTTAGTTCCTCTAACAAAGGTTGTACAAATGGGAAATGAGTACAGCCCAAAACTACGACCTCAATTTCTCGGGACAATAAAGGCTCTAGATATTCAGTACATACATCGCGTACAAAATAGTCATCTAAATGACCTTGCTCAATGAGGCCTGCCAATTCAGGGCATGGTTGCTCCCATACGAGCACTTCATGATCAACTTCAAGGGCTACATGTTTATGAATATGACTATTCACAGTTGCTGCCGTCGCCATGATACCAATTGTCTTGCTTTTGCTTTGACTAATCGCTGTTTTTACGCCTTGTGATACTCCAATAACGGGTACAGACACGCGTTCACGTACCGCATCAAGAGCTACAACAGTAAACGTATTACAAGCAATAACCATCAATTTTACAGGCTGTTTTTCAAGAGCCTCTGCAATATGACAAGCTAAATAAGTAATTTCATCATCACTGCGATTCCCCACCGGGTTATTCGCATTATCACCAATATAGATGAAGTCTTCGTTAGGGAATTGTTCTTGTAAGACCTTTAAAACAGATAGCCCGCCTACACCGGAGTCAAACACGCCGATAGGCAATTGTTGTACATTACTCATTAGGCATCTCCTCAACAGCTGCTAACATAGGCTGATAAAAAGTATCGTCTAATCGCACAATTTTACCTGTTGATTTTGACATAAATGCATTCTTAGTCTCTCCCGTAGCTAGGAGCGCACCATCACTAGCACGGCGCATACGATAACGGAATATCATTTGTGCACGTGTCATCTTAACCAAATATGTTTCGATGTGAAGTTCATCATCAAAATTTGCTGGTTCTTTATAATTGCAGGATACATTCATGATAGGAAATACAATATCCTCATTCATCATATCCCACAGTGTTACACCGATTTGACGAAGGAATTCAATGCGTGCCATTTCAAACCATCTAAAATGATTACTATGGTGCGCAATACCCATCATATCGGTTTCGTAAAATCGTACATTTACTGAAGCAATATGCATATATTTATCCTTCTTTTTTCATAGAATACAACCTTCATTGTATATCTATTACTTTAGCGTGTCAAATAAATAAAGGCAGTTCAATCGCAACGGATCAAACTGCCTTAATGGTTAAAAGCTAGTTACTGCCACCAAATGGGAAGTATTTTTTTGCCTCTTCTTGATGACGAGTTTTAATGTAACGATTGGCAACCTTGAAGGCAAAGCCAAGCACTGCTACATCATCTATCCAACCTAATACAGGAATTGTATCCGGTACAATATCAATAGGTAATACGAGATACCCTAAGGCACCAGCAATGACTGCTTTTACATATTTTGGAGTGTCCTTGTCACGCATACAAAGGAACAAGGTCACTGCTCGTTGTACAAAGGCAAGCTTCTTACCATATCGTCCTAAAAAAGCGGCGAATTTAGATTCGTTAAAATACTTACCATATGTAATAATTTTTAATGGATTCATCTTCATAATCCTTTAGCGCCTATTTGCGCAAACCACCAATTTTATCTTTTGCTGTATTAACAGTGTTTGTAGCAACATCTTTTGCTGTTTCAACAGCATCATTAGCTTTAGTTTTTGCAGTTTCTACTGCAGCTTGTGCAGAAGCTTTAGCTACTTCTACGCCACCTTTAGCTAATTCTTTAGCTACATCAATATTTTCTTTAGCAACATCAATTTTCTCTTTTGCCGCATCGGTTACTTTCGCCACAACTTCTGCTGCATTGTCATGAAGTTGATATTTTGTTTCTGTATTCCATTTATCGATAGCAGGTGTTACTTTTTCTTCGTAAACTTGTTTCAAAGTTTCTTTAGCAAGACCTGTTTCATTAGCAATACCAGCCCAAACGTCGCGTTGACCTTGTGTGAAAGGAATGCTAGCGCTTGCATCACGGATGATGTCACCTGCTATAGCTTTACCGCTTTCAAGGAATTCAGCAACCATTGGTTTATAACGTTCGATATCAGAAGGCATACCATCTTGGATCCAAATGTGAGCAATTTTACCGATAGCATATGTTAAACCAACTGCTACAGGAACGCGAACTGCTTTTAGAGGAACAAGAAGAGAAATAGCCGCTGTACCTACAGCTGTGCTAAGACCACCAACTAGCCCCACTACGGCACCAGATTGTAATTCTACTTCATAAAGATGTGCAATGCGAGTTACCATATACGTTGCATTGGCGCACAAAGCAACACTGCTGAATTTAGGGGATAATGCCAATGCCGCTGCACGACCTGCACCCCAGAAAATAAATTGTTCAACTTGATAGTCACGGTCTTGAGAACCATCCATAAGTGGCTCAAGTGTTACGCCATTATATTCTGCCATAAGTATTCTCCTTTGTTGTGAACCAACTATAGGTCATATTATTAGTATTATTATACCATTCTATTGCTAGAAGTGAAATGAATTTTTCTAATTATCTATAGATTTAAAAAATAAAATAACTTCCAATATTTTCTATCTTACCAACTAGTGAGACCACCATCGATAGTCCATGCTGCCCCCGTTACAAAGGAAGCTTTATTGCTCAATAAAAATACAATAACCTCTCCAATTTCATGAGGTTGACCAATGCGTCCCAAGGGATAATGTTGGCCCATTTCAGCCTTAGCAGCCTCTGCATCTTGCTGAGCATTTGCAATTTGTTTATCTACTAAAGAGGTATCCACATCACCAGGACAAACACAGTTAACGCGCACATTATGTGGTGCCATTTCAAGGGATAGTGATTTCGTAAAACTCACTACCGCACCTTTTGAAGCGCCGTATACAGAGCAAGCCACATTACCTTGTAAGCCTGCATCACTAGCTACCGTTACGATACTGCCCTTTGTAGCGCGCAAATAGGGCAATGCCGCTTGGCACAAGAAAACCGTACCTTTCACATTGGTGCCAAACATTTCATCAAAGGCTGCTTCCGTTACATCTGCTAGAAGCTCTTCTTCATAATAGCCTGCTGCTGTTACGAGAGCAGAAACACCGCCGAATAATTTAACGGTTTCTTTTACAATACGCTGACAATCTTCAATCTTCGATACATCCCCTTGGATGTACTGCACCCTTGAAGAATAGCGGCGCAATTTCATCTTAGCCGTTTGTCCTGATTTTTCATCACGACCGTTAATGACAACACACCAGCCTTCTTTAAGAAGCAATTTTGCCGTAGCAAATCCGATGCCCGATGTGCCACCACTAATCAATGCCACTTGTACATCACTTTTATGAGGCATACCTTGCCCTCCTATAATGTGGAAACATAGTCATAGACTAATTTCAGCAACATAACTGTCGTTACCGACAAGAATACAACACGTACCAACGACGAACCCTTAGCAATAGCTAAATGAGATCCTAAGTAAGCACCTATAATTTGGCCTACCCCTGTAGCTAAGCCGTACTTAATATTGACGTGCCCTAAATAGAAAAACACGATTAAAGATGCTAAATTACTAGTAAAATTCAATATTTTTGCATTCGCAGAAGCATGCAGAAAATCAAAGCCAGTAAAGATAAAGCCCATAATCAAAAATGTACCTGTACCAGGGCCAATAAAGCCATCATAAACACCAATGCCAAGAGCAAAAGCCATGCAAATATACAATGCTTTTCCTGCTACTGCTGAGGTACGGTTTATTTCGCCCCAATCCTTTTTAAATACCACAAAAAGTGTGACACACACGAGTAGGACGATAATAATAGGCTTTACATATAAGGGTGGCAATGATACAACTGCTAAGGTACCAAGCATGGATCCTATAAATGTAAAAGGTAGTAATTTACGAACTAGAGAAAAATCAACCATGTGATTTCTTAAGAATGTAATTGACGCACTGCCAGCTCCAAATATACTAGACAGCTTATTACTGCCTAAGGCCATACTCGGCGGAAGGTTGGTTAATAGCATAGCAGGAACAGAGATTAGTCCCCCACCGCCCACAATGGAGTCTACAAAGCCGGCAAAAGCACCTGCTACAGCGAGTAAAACGAGAATTAGGATATCAAATGGTAAACCTGTTACCTCAATAAGCCACTCCATATAAACCTCCTGTAGATAGCACATCAACGGTCGCCAAAAGGCCACCGTTGTCATGCTAGTTTATTTTATTTTGCACCTAGACGATCTAAAGCTAATGTGTATCCATCAGCACCATAGACTAAGCATCGTTTGACACGACTAATAGTAGCCGTGCTCGCACCTGTTTCTTCTACAATTTTTTCGTAGCTATCACCGGCACGTAGCATTTTTGCTACTTGTAAGCGTTGAGACAAAGCTTTCAATTCATTAATCGTACAGATATCTTCAAAGAATGCATAGCACTCCTCAGTATTTTCAAGCGTTAATATAGCGGTGAATAGCTCATCGTTTTGTTCACTTCTCAACTTCTCATTGATACTCATAGGATCCTCCTACTTCTTATTCATCGCTTTAGACCAAGCATCGCCAATCATTTGGACTAATTGTACCAAAATAACCAAGATGATAATGGTAGCAATCATAATATCAGCTTGGAAACGTTGGTAACCATAGCGGATAGCAATATCACCAAGGCCACCGCCACCGATAGCACCAGCCATTGCAGAGTAACTGATGAGGTTAACGATAAGAACCGTTACGTTATCGATAATCGTAGGCAATGCTTCAGGTAATAATACTTTCCAAATGATTTGGAGTGGACTTGCACCCATGGATTGGGCCGCTTCAATTACGCCAAAGTTAATATCTTTAATAGATGTTTCTACAAGACGTGCTAAGAATGGAATTGCAGCGATTGTTAAAGGCACACAAGCTGCAGTGGTACCAATAGATGTACCTGCCACCATACGAGTGAATGGAATGATAGCTACCATCAAAATGATAAATGGTACGGAACGCGTTGCATTGACGATAGCACCTAGCACCTTATTAAGCGCTACATTTTCTAAGATATGACCCTTAGAGGTTACTACCAAAATAACACCGAGAGGGATACCAAGTAACATAGCCATGACCGTAGAAATAATGGTCATTTGCAATGTATCAAGGGTACCAGTTATGAGAAGATTAATGATTTGCTCTGACATAACCGATCACCTCGCTTTCAATTGGTAATGTTTTGATGTAGTCTAAGCCCTCTTGCGCATTTTCTGGGTCACCATTCAAGATAACGATAAGGCGACCAACGCATGTATTTTGGATATAGTCGATGCCACCAAAGAGGATACTTACATCGAGGTTAAAGCGTCGTACGAGACCTGCCACTACAGGTTCATCTGTAGATTGGCCTGTGAATTTAAGGCGTACTAATGGAGCTGTACCTGCAATCCATTGATCATGCAATTCCAAATGTTCTAACGCTTCTGGCGGTAAGTTATCACTTACTACAGAGCTAATGAATTCTTTTGTGGTATTTTCACGAGGATGTGTAAATACTTCAACAGTGCTACCTTCCTCGAGGATTACACCACCTTCAATAACCGCTACGCGATCACAGATTTCACGGATTACGTGCATTTCATGAGTGATGAGAACGATAGTAAGGCCCATTTTTTCGTTGATATCTTTCAACAATTTCAAAATGGATTCTGTTGTTTGCGGATCCAGAGCAGATGTAGCTTCATCACAAAGAAGAACCTTTGGATTAGACGCTAAGGCACGAGCGATACCAACACGTTGTTTTTGACCACCAGACAATTGAGATGGATAGTTGTTCATACGCTCAGTAAGACCTACGATATCAAGGATTGGCGTAATGCGTTCCTTGATTTCGGATTTGCTCAAGCCTTGTAATTCCAACGGAAATGCCACATTGTCATACACTGTACGAGAGGACAAAAGGTTAAAATGTTGGAAAATCATACCAATATCTTTGCGTGCTTTACGTAAATCGGATTTGCTAAGTGTTGTTAAATCTGTACCATTGACGATAACAGAGCCAGATGTAGGAGCTTCGAGCATGTTGATGCATCGAATTAATGTGGATTTACCGGCCCCAGATTGACCGATAATGCCAAAGATTTCACCTTCTTTAACATCAAGGCTAATATCTTTTAATGCTTCCACACGAGTAGCGCCTTCATAGACTTTACTAATGTGTTGTAATTGAATCAAAATAATGTCCTTTCTTAAGGTAAAAGTTTACCATGTAATGAAAGTAGATGACCTATTAAGGCAAACCTTCTTCCATCAATTTTTCTAATGCTTCGCGTAGACGAAGTGTAATAGCACCTGGTTTACCACCGGATACTGGATTTCTGTCTAGCTTAGTAATTGGGATGACACCACCAATTGTATCGGTAAAGAATAATTCGTCCGCATCATCTACAAAGGCGCGGTCAAATTCTTTTTCGATGAGAGTAATACCTAGAGATGGTGCTACGCGGGTCAAAATCATTTGGCGCGTAATACCTTTTAAGATATGATTATCTGCTGGGTGCGTATACAAGATACCATCTTTGACAGCAAACACATTAGATGTTGCACCTTCTGTACAAATGCCATCGCGGAATAACATAGCTGTATAAGCAAATTTCTTTTCCGCTTTAGTTTGAGCCAAGATATTTGGAATCAAGTTAGTAGTCTTAACATCTACATGATCCCAACGTTCATCAGGCAATGCGATTGCTTTTACACCTTCACCCAATTTATTAACTGCATCCATATCCAAATTACGGATAGACATGAGCATTTGTGGTTCTAGTTTAGAACGATCGTATGCATGATGGCGTGGCGCTACACCACGAGAGATTTGCAAATAAATATAGCCCTCTTTGATTTCACTTTGCTCGATTAGAATTTCGTGCAATTCTGTTAAATCATCTGGGGTCATTTTTACGGGAATATCCATTTCACGCATAGAGCGATACAAGCGATCTTGATGGTAGGACAATGCGAAGCAACGGCCTTTTACGACACGTACCACTTCGTATACGGAATCACCAAACAAATAACCACGGTCATCAATGCTGATAACTTTGGCACCTGGTTCAACGAATTCGCCATTAAAATATGTTAATTCTTGCATAGGAGCACCTCTTTTTCTATATCGTTACTCTATCAAGTAGTAATCATCATGGACTTATTATATCACAATTACTTTCAAATTTTCACACTTTACTTTGTGAAAGATATAACTTAGATATACAAAAATCCGCTAGGATGCCATAGCTAAAAACTATATCCTAGCGGATGTATATTATTAATGTCCTAATATAAATTTACGTAATGGTTTAGGTACATGATTCAATGTCACGGCAGTCAAATAGGACAGGCCTAGCGCCATCACATACATAGCTAGCACATTAACTACGGTATATAAAAGATTATATTTAGCCATCACGCCAGAGATAATCAACAACCAGAATGGATGTGCTAAATAAATACCGTAAGACTTATCCCCTATTTCTGACCAAGTGGATTCCATAGTCGCATTCATTGGTAAGGTTTGGAATAAGAACAGACTAAATAGTGTTCCCAGTCCAGTATAGAGGACACCCATTGGGCTCATTTGATGAACTGTATAGATTGCTTCTAGAACAGTATAATGCCATACGTCCATGACATAGTAGTAGGATCCGAGCATCAATAAAATAGAACCTACCGCACTAATGCCTAACAAGTAGCGATAGCGCCACATGTATTCGCATACCGTTTCATATCTTTCAGCACATACAGCCCCCAACAAGAATATCCACACATAATGGATAACCCAATAATTTAGTCTCATATCAAAGAGATATTTCAATACAGGGTTATTACTAAGATGTTCTGTTACCCAACGGCCAAGCATGTAAGATGATACATAATCGATGCCAACTTGGATGATAAATAGTAATACCATCCAGAATACAGGACGTTTTAAGATGACTTTCACCATAGCTCGCCATAGAGGCATCATCACGTAGAACCATAAGAGGATAACCATAAAGTATAAATGATACATAGACGTACCAAATAATAGATTTACAGCCAATGGTCCCGGATGCAAACTACCTAGATTATGCGCCGTTAGACCCGTGTAGAGCAAATAAAATATGGACCACGTAATATATGGAAATAGCACCACCTGAATACGGCGGTGCATAAATTCCTTATATGAGAATGGTCCCTCTACAGATGTATGGTAGAACAATCCAAATGCAGAGAGGAAGAAAAATGCTGGTACTCCAAAGCGCGATAGAATTTCTAAGACGCTAATGAGTTCTAAATTTACAAAAGGATTTTGTAATGCGTAAGAACCTACATGAATGCCGATAACACCGAGCATACAGAGGCCACGCATATATGTAATTTCCGGTAAAAATGCTTTTTTCATGTCCATTCCCTATTCACTATTGACCAGGTACAACTGCAGGTGTTGGCACAAGGCGTGGACCTTGAGATGTTGTAGCCGGTTGTTTAACTACTGGAATTACAGATGATGTAATTTGAACAGCTGTTGTCTTTACTGGTTGAGCAGGTTGTGCTGGTGCAGCTTGACCATTAGCCTTAGCTGCTGCTTCTGCCTTAGCCTTAGCTTCTGCCTCAGCTTTAGCTTTCGCTTCTGCTTCACGTTTCAAGCGCAATTCTTTTTCAAGAGGTACTACAGGTTTATCGTAGATTGTAATATCTGTTTCGAATAGACGGCCCCAAGGGAATGTAGCCTTTACTGTACGAGGGTCGACTTTAAGGTATTTTTCAGCGAAGTCTTGGATACGTTCACCTAAGTAGCTTTCAAGACGTTCATTCAACTCGCCAGAGTAACGTACATTATCTGTACGAATGGAATCTTGCATACGGTAAATATCTTTCCGGATATTTGCTTGGTACGCCCAGTTATCCAAATATTGTTGAGTCAACATTTTGCGGTGACCTTCTGGGCTCATAGTTTTGAGCAATACCCCTTGCGCAATGGCGTAGCCTACCGTATTACTTGCGGTATTCCAACCATTGTACGCACCGATTTTGTATAACATATCGCGTTTGTACATAGCAGAAACTAATGTATTGTCCGCACCATTGTTATAAGCAATATCAGCAACGCTTACGTTTACACCAGAATCAACAGCTTGTTGAATTCGATCTACGAAAGCATTTGTAGAATTAGAAATCATCGGGAAGTTCTCGAAGCTTTCAGATTCACCAGTACTTGTAGTAAGTGGTGTATTTACTGCTAACAACACAGTTGGTTTACCTTGTGTCACCATAGTGCCACCTACGGCCTCAACGTGTTGAGCAATTGTTTTATCGATGGTTTGGTCTTCGTAACCTGGCAATGTTTTACCGCCACCACCGAGTGGGTAAATTACAGAGAATGTAGGTTTTTCTGTACTTTCATCTGTACGAGAACGAGCCATCAACAATAGACCAAGTTGGTCAGCACCAGGGAAGCTACCGTATTTTTCAACAGGAATGTCCTTGGAGTATTTACTTAAGTAACGACCTTCTAGTGCAGATTGGGACAATTGAGATGTATCATCATGGCCCAGTGCAAAGTAATCGAATACGCCGCTGCGAGTTTCATCAATCAACTCTTTATTGATTTTCATGTTCTTTTGGCGACGGTCAAACCAGTCTTGCAAATATTCTACAGGAACAGAGGCTTGAAGGCTCATCAATTTTTGAGTTTCCTCTTGTGTTAAGGAACCAGAGTCTAATTTATCTTGCAATGCTGCAATTTGGAAGATAGTAGGACCGTATTCCGCATAATAAGCTGGTTCAGTGCCGCCACCACTAGCACGTGGAGAACGCATTACAGTACCAAAACCATAAATACGCACGTTTTTATTACGAGCTTTTAAGGATTCAATACGTTTTAAACGACTTTCCAATGTGGAAAGTGGAATATTATGTTTACGAGAGTCTACAAGACCACCATAAATAAGTGTATCTGTACTCAATACCATCACATCAGCACGACCTGCATTTTGTTCAACCCAAGCCATGATTTGATCTGCTTGACCTTGGTAATTCTTACCAGAAATCAAGTTCTGAGGTGGTGTCAATATAGTCATACCTGCTTCGCGAGCTGTATCTACAGTATATTGTAAGCTTACAGGGCGATCATCTTGAGGTACATACAACACGGTTTCCGCATCAATTTTAATAGATGTGCCAGTAGCGATAGCTGCAGCCATAAGTGCTACTTTCAACCATTTATTCGTCATAAATCAAATCTCCTTCTGTGTAGCGAGTACTCCCGACTCGCGAAATTAACTGTTTTATAATACTCTCTTTTTCTGACACTTTTATGAAATGTTCATATGCTCAATATTATAATTATATCATTTGACTATTATTTCGCAACCGGCTTGGTTTTTCCTACCTTAGGCAGACTCCAATTGTACTTGAGGGCTAGCAGACGGATAACGAGTACTACTGTGAAAGCACCATATACGGCCATACTGTCCCAACTCGATGTGACCATAAGATAATAAACGATGCCACCAATAATACTAGGCAAGGCATATACATCCTCTTTCAAAACAGATGGGATGCGTTGCGCCAACATATCGCGGATAATCCCGCCACCAACAGCCGTGATTGTACCGAGCAACACAATAAAGATAGGCAACTCTGGATAGAGTTTAAAACCTGCAGAAGCACCTGTTACGGTAAATGATGCTAACCCTAACGCATCGGCCAACAAGTAACTAGCTCGACTACGAGGCCCCATCGCATGCTTGCGATATCGGCTGTTATAAATCAAGAACACGATAACAGTTACCACTAAAACAACAGTAACATACACTACATTTCGCAATGAATTCGGCGGAAAATAGCCGAGCAACACGTCCCGTACAATACCACCACCAATAGCAGTAGCCAATGCAAGGACAGTCATACCAAATATATCCATCTTTCGGGCTACCCCAACGAGTGCACCGGATACAGCAAAGGCAATGGTGCCAATCATATCAAATATATACCAAATAATGTCCATAATTCCCCCAAATAATCTATTCGCATAACTGCGTACACTATGATAGACTTTATGTAAGATATTATACATGAAGAGGTATGCCAATGACAAAAGACATTACACCTACAGACATTGAAAATATGGATGAACGCACACGGGACGAATATTTTATGGCCATCGCTATGGAAGAAGCGCGCAAGGCTTATGCTCTTGGGGAAATTCCGATCGGTGCCATTCTTGTAAAAGACAATATCATCGTTTCACGCCATCACAATCGTCGTGAACTCGATCATGATGCAACGGCTCATGCAGAGGTTCTCGTAATCCGCGAAGCATGCGATGTCCTAAAGCGCTGGCGGTTGACTGGTTGTACCCTGTATGTTACGATAGAGCCGTGTCCGA
>DXZL01000025.1 GCA_019419725.1 Veillonella sp.
GGATTGATTATTATATTGTGTCTAATAGTCTAATACTGTTATTAGCTTTTACTATATCACTATATTTTTTTACAGTTCTTGAGGTGTATACCTCTTTATCCATATATGATATAAAGCCAGTGCTACAATCATTATAATCGCGGTAAACATATAAAGATACTGATACCCTACAGCACTAGCTAACAGAGCAAGAATGACAGATCCCGCACCCACACTTATATCTAATGCTAAAAAATATGTTGCTGTTGATACACCAGCTCGTTCTATTGGTGCTGATTGAATGGCTAACGCTTGAAATGCTGGTTGTGCTGCACCATAACCTAAACCTAACAAAGGGGCCGTTAATATTATGGTTAATGGCGTAGTAGCTATTCCTAACGCTAATAGTCCTAGTATAAAGAGTACTAGGCCTGGGTAGATAATATATGTAGAGCCATACCGAGCATATGCTTTTCCTACTAGAGGTCGACTGATTATTATCATTACTGCAAAGATAGCAAAAAATGCACTGCCCCAAATACCAGCTCCCATACTATTTAACTCAATGGGAATAAATACTAACACACCAGAATAGGTAAAGCCAATAAATAGTCCCATTAAAGCCCAAGGTAAACTTCTTTTTTCAATAAATTGAGATATATGCCACCCTTTGTGTGTAGATGGTTTTGGCGTTGCTAATTCTTTTGATAAGGGAATACTATTACTCAATACCAAGGCTAACCCTGTCATAATAGTTAAGAAAAGATAGAGAGCTATACTACCATACGAAGAAAGTGCATATAAACCTATTGCAGGCCCCAATACCATTGCCACATTCGAAAAGATAGCAAACATATTGATGCCCTCCCCCTTTCGATTAGGAGGTAACACCAATACCGCCAACGCCGCCATTACAGTTGTGCCCAAAGCAAATATAACGCCATGTAGTCCCCGCAATACAAAGATGGCTTCTAAAGAGGTTGTAAAATTAAAGAGCCCCATAATAATGAAAAATAAAGCAGTTGATAATAGTAATACAACTCGTTTATTAAAGCCATCAATCAAGCGACCTGCAAAGAGCCTACATAGAATTGTGCCTATTTGAAAATAGGTCATCGCTAATCCCGCATCTAAATCACTTCCACTTAATTCAGAGGTTATGACTATCGGCAGGGCTGCTACGAGAACATATTGTGTCATATATAAAATGCCACTGCTTATACCATAGTTTATAAAAGCAGGGCTCCATAATCGATTTGGATCCATCTATCTATCCCCTTTTCAGCATTGTGTTACTTTGCTATTTTACGCCCCCTGTACAAAGAATTCAATAAGTATAGACCTTACTATGTACATATATCCTATACATATATGTATGAGTTATCCATAGTAATAATTTATTAGTAGATGATACATAAAAAGAACCTCTCTGATTATAATACAGAGAGGTTCTTATACTTTTACCAACAATAGGTAAAAGCATTATATATTATTGTTGATTGCGGATATCGTTCTTGTTGCGACTCTTCCACATAACCCATAAGGATGTAGCTACACAGATAGAGGAATACGCACCACTAGCAAAACCAATAATCATACAAAGAGCAAAGTTCTTTGTAGTGTCCCCACCGAATAGATAAAGGGATACACAGGCAAACATAACGGTAGCTAATGTATAGAAACTACGGTGAATACTTTGTGTAATAGATGCATTCGCAAGATCTGCAAATGTATCAGAACGTTTATGTGTATGTGTATTTTCGCGAACACGGTCAAAGATAACTACAGATTCATTCATGGAGTAACCTACAACCGTAAGAATAGCCGCCAAGAAAGACGCATCAATTTCTAATTGGAAATAAGAGAATACCCCAAGAACCATAATCAAATCATGGAAAATAGCAACGAGCGCAGAAATAGCAACTTTATATTCAAAACGATAAGAAATATACAATGCTAATGCTGCGAATGCTATAACAAGATTTAACAACGCATGTTCTGTAACCTCAGAACCAATTACAGCACCTACAGTTTCAATACGTTTAACGGTATTGTTTCCAATAGATTTAGTCAAAGACTCTACAACAGCGGCACTTTCACTAGACTCGAGATTACGTGTACGAATCATTACGTCTTCGCCCGCTGTTTCACCAGTAGTATCACCAGAAAGCTGAATTTGTGCATTTTCAAGATTATATTCTTTCAAAACGTCACGAACTTGACTAACCTCTACAGGTTGATCAAATACAACTTCAACAATTGTACCACCAGTATAATCAATACCAAAGTTAAAGCCTTTAGTAAAGATAGAAATCAAACTGATAATAACAAGTGTGGAGGAAATAGCAAACCACCAACGATGATGTTTAATTACGTCTAATGTCATTTGCGTTTACCTCCTTTCAAAGATTTTGGTGCAAATGCGTCAGCACTTTTGCTTGGAGAGATATTCGCACCAAACCAGAATGGATGGTTCGTAAAGTTACAGTCAATAAGTAAGCGCAACAAGAAATGACTCACTGTAATTGCTGTAAACATACTTACAACAACACCTACGCCTAAGCTGATAGCGAAGCCTTTTACCGGACCAGAACCTAAGATTGTCAAGATACCAGCCGTAATAATAACGGATACGTTCGCATCTGTAATTGTTGCTAAAGCACGACTAAAACCAGCTTCCATTGCTACACGCATTGATTTACCAGAAAATACCTCTTCCTTAAATCGTTCAAAGATAAGGATATTAGCATCTACAGCAACACCCATGGATAAGATAATACCAGCAATACCTGGCAATGTCATAGTCGCATTAAAGCCTTTACCTAATACAAGTAATAAGAGCATTACATATACAAGTAATGCGATATTAGCTACGATACCAGAAAAGCGATATAAAATAACCAAGAAAATCATGATCATTGCAATACCAGCACTGAAGGCTACAACAGATTTATCCTTGGAGTCTTGACCTAAAGAAGGACCTACTGTACGAACTTCCAATACATTAATTTTAACAGGCAATGCACCGGAACGTAATAAAATAGCTAAGTCTTTAGCTTCTTCCAAGCTTTGACTACCAGAAATTGTTGCTTTACCACCTGTAATTGCTTGTTGCACTACAGGATTAGTCAATTCTTTACCATCCAAAGTGATGGCAATGCGACGGCCAATATTTTTAGATGTTAAGTCCGCAAATTTCTTAGCCCCTTCATCGCTTAATTCAATAGCAACGAGTGGTTGTTTATTTTGACCTAATTCTTCTTTCGCATCTTTTAAATCATCACCAGTCATAACAGTTTGACCTTGGTCATTTTTAAATTCTAAGACCGCTGTTTTACCGATACGTTTAATCGCTTCATCAGGATCTTTTACACCTGGCAATTCGATGATAATACGGCGAGCACCTTCACGTTGTACCAATGGTTCAGACAAACCCATTTCATTAATACGACGCTCTAAGATTTGCTTCGCCCGTTCCACTGCATCATTGTCAGCTTGACCAGTTGCAGAATCCTCTGCTTCCAATACGATATGCGTACCACCTTGTAAGTCTAGGCCTTGTTTCAAAGAACCTGCTAAAGGTTGAATGAAATACGCAAATAATCCAATGATGGCAGCAATGACTACTAAAAACTTGATAATAGCTTTACCGTTCAAAATAGTTGCTCCCTTCTACTACTATACGCAATGTATAACGCCTTGCTCCGTTACAATCTTGTTCATCCGTTGGTCTAATTCATCCATAGGGATTGGTTCATCCCAAATTTGGATAGCCCAACATACGCCCATATATGTACTTGGTGAAAGTTCCTTGAGAAATCGATCATAATACCCATTCCCCATCCCCATGCGACCACCTTGACGGTCAAAGCCAGCACCAGGCACTAAAATCAAATCCAAGTCATGTGGATTAATAACCTCGTATGGCTCAGAGGGAATGCGTATATTTAACACACCCCGAGTGATAGATTCTAGAGACTTGAGACGAACTGCAATCATTGTCGTCTTATCTGTACAAACTGGAACATATACGGATTTACCATGTTCTAAAGCATGACGAATCACATCGTCTAAATTGGCCTCCTTGGGCATCGCCAAATAGGCCATAATGCTATTGGCTGATTTATATTCAGGAGTATTGACGATTTGCTCCGTCAACATTGATGTCCATGTATTACAATCAGCAACGGATAAAGCAGCGCGCTTGGACTTGCACGCCCGGCGCACTGCTTCCTTTGTATTCATTATTTTTCTTCCTTGTTTTTCTTGGAAAGTACGTTAGCAATTGCAGAACGCGCAAATGTTAACTCCACTTTTTCAGATACTTGAACCTTTACTTTTTCATCATCAAGTTCAACGATTTCACCATAAATACCGCCAATTGTAACGATTTTTTGGCCTTTTTTCAAGCTACCTAACAAATTAGCGCGCTCTTTTTGTTGTTTCTTTTGTGGACGCCATAACAAAAAATAAAAGATTACGACCATCAACAAAATAGGCCAGCTAGTTTGCAACACTTGTAAAATATCTTCCATTTTATCCTCCTAGTATAATAAATATATTTTTCTTTTCTAGTATAGCCACCTAATATAGATTTGACTAGACTTAATTACTATTTTTTAAAGCTATCCCAAAACTGCATTCTAAATTGAGGGAATCGATCTTCCAAAATAGCTTGTCGCATTTGACGCATAAACTCAAGCAAGAAGTAGAGATTATGGTATGTTACGAGACGCAATGCCAAAATTTCTTCCGCCTTATACAAGTGACGAATATAAGCGCGGGAATAATTTTTACATGTATAGCACTGACAGCCTTCTTCTAAAGGACCCCAATCATGAGCAAACTGCGCATTTCGAATGTTAAGGCGCCCCTTCCAAGTCATAGCCATCCCATTTCGAGCAACACGTGTTGGATATACGCAGTCAAACATATCAATACCACGTGCTACGCCTTCTACAAGGCAATCCGCTGTACCAACGCCCATTAAATAACGAGCCTTATTAGTTGGCAATAGTGGCGTAGTATATTCTAAGATTTCATTCATCAAATCATGAGGTTCCCCAACAGATAAACCGCCTATGCTATAACCTTCAAAGTCCATAGCCACGAGTTCTTCCGCACTTTGTTTGCGCAAGTCTTTGTACATACCACCTTGTACAATGCCAAACATTCCTTGACGGTCATGCGCTTTACGAGCCTCTTGGCAACGATGAGCCCAACGTGTGGTACGAGCTGTTGAGCGTTTCGCATAATCATGGTCCGCAGGATAGGGAATACATTCATCAAAGGCCATGGCAATATCAGAACCTAATTGCTCTTGTACCTTTGTGGCCACCTCTGGAGATAAAAACTGTTTAGACCCATCAATATGAGATCTAAAGGTTACACCCTCCTCAGTAATCTTACGCATATCGCCTAAGCTAAATACTTGGAACCCACCGCTATCAGTTAAAATAGCTTGATCCCAGTTCATAAATTTATGTAAGCCACCTGCTTCTTCTACGAGTTCAGGACCAGGACGTAAGAATAAATGGTATGTATTGCTCAAGATGACTTGAGATCCCATCGTCTTTAATTCCTCAGGCGTCATAGTTTTAACTGTAGCTTGTGTACCTACAGGCATAAACATAGGCGTTTGGAAGGTACCATGTGGCGTATGCAATAAACCAGCACGAGCCCCCGTGTGAGGACATGTCTTTTGTAATTCATAAGTAATACTCGGCATAGTCCCTCCTAACGTATAAACATAGCATCGCCGAAGCTAAAGAAACGATACCGTTCGCGTACAGCTTCTTCGTAGGCCGCCAAACAATGTTCGCGACCAGCCAATGCACTAATCAACATTAATAATGTAGATTGAGGCAAGTGGAAATTTGTTACCAATGCATCAATCATCTTAAATTTGTAGCCAGGATAGATAAAGATTTGTGTCCATCCACTAATGCCTTGTAAGACACCGTCATCATTAGTAGCTGACTCAAGGGTACGCACAGAAGTAGTACCTACCGCAATAATACGGCGTCCGTTTCGCTTAGCTTCATTAATACGATCAGCTGTATCTTGAGATACCACGAAGAACTCACTATGCATTTCATGGTCCTCAATTGTCTCCGCTGATACAGGTCTAAAGGTTCCAAGGCCAACATGCAATGTAACAAATTCGAGCTCTACACCTTTCGCTTTTATCTTTTCTAATAATTCAGGTGTAAAGTGAAGCCCTGCGGTTGGAGCAGCCGCTGAACCTTTTTCCTTAGCATAAACAGTTTGATAACGATCTTTATCTTCTAACTTCTCATGAATATATGGAGGTAATGGCATTTCACCAATTTCTTGTATCACATCATCAAATACACCATCGCAAGTGAATTCAATGATACGACCTCCAAATTCTGTTTTATCTATAACGGTCCCACTTAATCGGTCATCAAATTCGATAACTTGACCAATAGGACATTTTTTACCAGGTTTAACAAGACATTCCCAGCGATTTTCACCACATGGTGTGAGGAGCAACACCTCAACCTTGCCACCAGAGCCTTGACGTTGGCCATATAATCTCGCAGGAATAACCTTTGTATTATTAAATACAAGTACATCACCTTCGTGGAGTTCATCTAGCAAATCGTAAAAATGCTCTTTATGCGCAACCTCACCTGTAACCTTGTCTAAGGTCAACAGTCTCGCTGTATCACGAGGCTCTACAGGATGTTGAGCAATTAGTTCCTCTGGTAATTCATAATCAAAATCTGTAACTTTCATCGCAATCCTTATTAGTACATTTTCTTTAATGTAATGCCACTATAGTAGTGACGCAAAATAGTTTGGTAATAATTTGTATCCCCTGGTGTCGCACGCTTAGCCATTTCTGCAGCGCCCCATTGAGACATACCAAGACCATGTCCCCAACCGTGGCCTTTAATATAGACAGTATCATTGCTACCAGTAAAATTATGATATGCCTTACCTGTATCTTTAGCTGGGTTATGATTTACATAAAAATCAAATAGTGTTGATTTCAAGCCTAAAATACTGCGTAAAGAATCCCCATCAATGGTCGTTTTTCCAGAGGTACCTATGAAAGTAGCACTCTTAATTCGACCAGATACGCCGCGGTCAGATGTTTGTTGACCTGGCTTGCCAAGAGGTGTCAATTGAATACTCTTCAATTTGCCAACCCCTTTACTAGCTGCGTTAAGCTTACTTTCAAGGGCCTGACGAGAAGTAGTAACCGTCCAGTTCGATGTAGATGTGCCAGTACTAAAATCCTTTACACCTTTCAAATACGGTACATCACTACCCCAAACATTGACACTATCCTCAGTATAACCGCCACCATCAGAATGGAATAAAGCATTGATAGGGCGTTGGTTATATAACATAACCATCCCCTTTGTTTTATTAACTGCATTTGTAGTAGCTTGCGTTTCACCACTAACCCCATTATAAACTTGGTGATCTGTGGACGTACTCACATCATACAGCTTACCTTTATTCTCTTCCATAGTATGAAGAGCATAAGTTCGAGCAGCTACAGCTTGTGCTTCTAGTGCAGCTGCTGGCCAAGATGGAACGACTTCTTGCGGAACTACGCCATAAAGATAGTCTTCAAGAGGCACAGAATTAATGACCATCATCTTTCCATTATTAGCACGTAATGTAAGTCCTCCACGATAGCCTTTGCCTTCAAACAAGAATGGTGCATCACTATTGGCTGGTTTTAATGTAACTACTGTATCAATGACCTTGCCATTGACAGCAATTTTACCACTTCGAATACCAACAGAGGTACCACGGTTTGCACTGATTGTACTTACTTGACCATTAGCACTATTTAACACAACCAGATTAGCAGTAGATGTAACTGTAGCATCGGAACTGCGACTCCCCAATAACACGCGCACATTTGGTACATTTTCTACACGCTCCGTAGCAGGTGTAACAACAGAACCTACTTTATTACGCGTAATAGCAGCCGTATTAGCTTTAATACTATTGGCTTCAGAAGTTTTTACAGCCTTAGATGCAGCTGGCTTTACCGTTGTAGCCTTAGCACTAGTAACTGTAGATTTTGCAACAGGCTTTTGAGCCGTTGTTGCAGCCTTAGTTGCATTTGACTTCGGAGTCACTTTTGGCACAGGCTTTGGAGCCGGTTTAGTTACAAGTGGTCGAAAAGTTGACCGCTTCGTCGTATTTATTTTCGATACATTTGTTGTAGATACTGTTGCTTTCGGCGTTGGCTTTTTAGTCACTACTGCACTTTTATGTTGCAATGTAGCCCCTTGTGCAACAGATGCACCGCCAACATTTACACCTAAAAACAAAGTTGCCATTATCATCAATTGTAATCGTTTCGTTTTCATTGTTATTTCCCTGTCTGTGAAATACCTAAATGCTCATAGGCAAGTTTAGTGGCCACCCTCCCACGCGGTGTACGTCCTAAAAATCCTAATTGCATCAAATATGGTTCATACACATCTTCGATGGTATCTCTCTCTTCGCTGATAGCTGCCGCAATAGTATCTATCCCTACCGGACCACCATCATACTTTTCAATAATACACTCCAACACACGTCGATCGATTCGATCGAGTCCTTCTTTGTCAATATATAAACGTTGTAACGCATCATCTGCAATACTTTGAGTGATAACCCCATCACCTATGACTTGTGCAAAATCACGTACCCGTTTAAGTAGACGATTTGCGATACGCGGTGTTCCCCTTGAACGTCGCGCAATTTCACTGGCCCCAGTCGGCTCAATACCAATATTGAGTATTTCTGCCGCTCGAGTCACAATAAACTCTAATTCCGGTTGTTTATAATATTCCAACCGGTTAATAATCCCAAAGCGGTCCCTTAATGGTGCCGCCAAAGCCCCCGCCCGTGTTGTGGCACCTACCAAAGTAAACTTTGGCAAATCAATACGCACCGTTCGAGCACTTGGGCCCTTACCGATGATAATATCAATTGCATAGTCCTCCATAGCAGAGTACAATACTTCCTCTACACTGCGAGACAAGCGATGAATTTCATCGATAAATAATACATCATGATCATCTAAATTCGTTAAGATGGCAGCCAAGTCGCCAGACTTTTCAATAGCAGGACCAGAGGTTATGCGAAAATTAACACCCAATTCATTCGCAATAATACCTGCCAGTGTAGTCTTCCCAAGACCTGGTGGACCATACAGCAATACATGGTCTAATGCTTCACCACGCTGCTTTGCAGCTTGAATATACACATTTAGATTGCCTTTAGCCTCTTCTTGACCTACATACTCGTTAAAGAACTTTGGTCGTAGGCTATATTGCCACATATCTTCTTCGTGCTCGCCATTTCCGACAAGGCGTACTTCTTCGTTCATCCTTATCGTCCTTTCCCAAGCTCAATCAAGCTAACCTTAATCAACTCAGATACATCGCGCTTACCATCATCTAAAGACTCTACAATGTCAGCCACATCTCGTTCTGAATAACCTAGCGACACAAGAGCCTCAATAGCCTCACCGGTAGCACCACTAGCGGCAACGCCAATCGGCTGTATAGCTGCTGGTGATTCTGCAGATATATGTGTCATCTTCGCTAACTTATCCTTTAGTTCAAGAACAAGTCGCTCTGCAGATTTCTTCCCAATACCAGGTAACTTTGTTAATTGCTGTACCTGGCCATTGATAACAGCTAATTTGAAAGCCTCTGGTGTCATGCCAGACAAAATGCCAAGCCCCACCTTAGGCCCTATACCAGAAACAGAAATGAGTAAAATAAACAACTCATACTCCTCTTCCGTCCAAAAGCCATAGAGTTGCATCGCATCTTCACGTACGTTGAGATACGTGAATAGCGTTGCCTCATGACCTTCAATCAATTGTTGTCGCGTAGTGGTCGGCACATATACACGATACCCTACGCCATGTACATCTACGTAACAAGACTCTTTAAAGAGATGTGTTACGATGCCCCGTACATACCCTATCATTATACCAACCTCTTCAATCTATCATTGTGAGAACTATGAGCCGTACAAATAGCGACAGCCAATGCATCTGCCGTATCATCAGGCTTAATTTTCTCACGAATCCCCAAAATATTCATTGTCATATAAATGACCTGATTCTTATCAGCCTTGCCGTAACCTGTAACGGCTTGCTTGATTTGTAGCGGTGTATATTCATAAATAGGAATACGCTGTTGTTCAGCCGCTAATAAGATAACACCACGTGCTTGACCGACCTTGATGGCCGTCGTTACATTGCGGTTGAAGAATAATTCTTCTACCCCGAACTTATCAGGCTTGAATTCCTCTAGAATATCACTTAGGTCATTAAATAAAATTTCCAACCGCTGTGAATCTGTTAATTCCTTAGGAGTTGTAATAGCCCCATAGGCTACAGGTGTTAATTTGCTCCCCTTCACGTCAATAATGCCATAACCGCATATAGCCGTGCCTGGGTCAATACCTATAATTCGCACCTTAACCCCCTTAGTTTAAAAATGAGATAAGCTGTCGCCTACCTCCATTACATAATCTATTTTATTATAGCACAATACCACATCGAAGTTCATGAATTTCCATAGAAAATTTATAAGAAACTCATTAATTTTCATATTCCCAATGGTTCTTTAAAAAATACATAAAAAAGGAGCACCTTTAACGTGCTCCTTATAATAATTATTATTCTTCTTCGTCGTCTGGCAAGATACCATTGTGATATACGTTTTGTACATCATCAAGATCATCCAATACGTCGAGCATTTTTTGCATTTTTACAGCATCATCACCAGTCAACTCAATAGTTGTATCTGGAATCATGGTAATTTTAGCTACTTCTGTTTCAATGCCCGCATCAGCAAGAGCTGCTTCTACAGCATCATAGTCTTCAGGAGTAGTATAAATTTCAAATACATCATCTTCAGACTTAAGATCTTCTGCACCTGCTTCAAGAGCAAGCATAGTCAATTCATCTTCGTCATGACCTTCTTTATCGATAACGAAAACGCCTTTAGATTTGAACATCCAGCCTACGCAACCGCTTTCACCAAGATTACCACCTTGTTTGGAGAAAGCATGACGCACATCAGCAGCCGCACGGTTACGATTATCCGTCATAACTTCTACAGTAACGGCAACACCGGCAGGACCATAACCTTCATATACGATTTCTTCGTATGCGTTCATATCCGTAGCGCCAACGCCCTTATCGATGGCACGTTGAATATTATCTTTAGGAATATTGTTTTCACGAGCTTTTTGTAAAGCCAATTTCAAACGCATATTACCTGTTGGATCGGCACCACCCATACGTGCTGCTACAGTAATTTCACGACCGATTTTCGTAGCCAATTTAGCCTTCAATGCATCGGTTTTACCTTTTTTATGTTTAATATTTGCCCATTTTGAATGTCCTGACATAGACGCCTCCTATTTATTCCACCATGCTTCGCCCCGTAATCGATCAAGGATGATCGATACAGCACTACGCACAGATAAATGATTGTATTCACCATGGCCATATATAGGTTCTAAAATATAGTCAAAGCTTTCCATCGTTTCTTTTGTCATACCATAACCGGTACCAAATAATACTAACACAGGGCGCCCCTCATTTTCAAGATGTTCACGCATCCGTGCATAGGAAATTGTATTATCATAGGTACGCGCATCTGTTGTCGCCACAATAGGTTTCATACCTTCTAGGTCTTCAATCATCCGCACTGATACTGCAATAGAGTTAACCAACTCCACGCCGGTGAAAGCATCCTTGCGATCTGGATTGTAAGTAGAACCAAATCCAGATTTCCAATGTTCCATGATGGTGCGCACCAACTCACGCTGAGCAGGTATATTGTGAATCACAAAATATTTAGATACATCATAGGTAATAGATGCTCGTGCAATATCGTGAATATCATAATTTGTAATGGCCGTCGTAATGACCTCTTTATGCTTGTTCATAATTGGATAATGAACAAGTCCAATATATAAATTAGCCAAAGCCCTATATCTCCACAACAATAAAAAATACAAAATAAAATTAATCGATTAAAAGCGGTACAAAATAAGCTTCAGTACCGGCAATCTCTTCTGGAGAAAAACGACAACCGACTGCAGAAGCTTGATCGCCAAGCATAAAGCAAGATAATGTCAAACAGCCTTCTTTCGTACCACTATCTACGGTATGAGTAAAGTGTTTCTGCTTAATAAAGTCCTGATACATAACCTTTTTACTGTCCCGACAAACTATATCATCATAGTTATCTACAAATTTCTCCATGTATAGTTCAGCTTGATTTCCACGTTTTTGAACAACCTGAATATTTCGCCCTTCACGGCCCCAAATTTCCTTTTGAATATAAAGTCCATCATCAAGGTTCGAGAAATCACTTTCAAAATAGGACGGCGTCAAATAGCGCTCGATAATATCTCGCTCAGGGGCAGTAAAAAATTGGTTTGTTAAGTATAGAGCATACACTAAGGACATAAACGATTTATTCTGTAAAATAATCGCCTCTGGTGGATTAAATAGATTAAAGCGGTATTCATTATACAAATCTAAAAACATTTCACCTAGTGGTTCACCATCTGCTGTAGTTTCATCAATCAATAGTTCCATGGGATGTAAACGATACAGGTTGGCTGCATGACCACCGTCAGATAATAGAATACCCTCATCATCAATGACCATATCATAAAAGGATAGGAATCGAACATCTGCTTCTGGGCATGCTGATTTCATAGCCTGTAAGAGAAACTGTGTAGTTCCATAGTCCTCTAAATAATCATGAAAGCACCCGAAAACAAAGGGTTCTGTTTCATTATCCGTCATCATATTATGTTGTTTATTAGTCACACTATATTTTTTACGAGATGTTCCTTCATATACGCGTTTCAAAAAACGTTCAAGTTCATTATAAGCATCTATATTAGGATCTACTTTATCGAAATATCGTGCCGCTACACCATTAGCATAATAGCTTTCAATTAGAAAGCAGGGTGTATCCGCATTAATCTCGACCATGCGCAATTGTCCTCTATCATCAAGGACAAAGTCAAATCGAGATAACCATGTAGGTAAGCCCAATGGATTCCCACGATGTAAATAGGGAATCAAATTTTCGGGCATATCCATATTGAGAGCAAACTCATCAGGTGCCTGTTGAAATACCTTAGCGGCTTTACAAAATATTTGAAATAACATGCGCGACGCATGTCGAATTTCATCATAAAAATCAGCCGGAAAAGATTGTGTAGAAAGCGCAGGATACCGATCATCATAGCCCTCATAATCTACAAAGGGCAATATATTCGTATCAAGTTCATCTATATACGATTTCATAATATCGGCCTCCATTAGGAACTACTAGAACGTACACCTGCACTACCAAAACCAGACTTTTGACCTATAGAAGAGGCTTTTTGACTTCTACGCTTCTCATAGTCTTTATACGTACGTCGTCCTAAAGAACTATGCGTATTTGAACCTGTTGTTGTATATACATTAGGCTCCTCATAGGGTTTTAAAGGGGCTGCCACACGATAGGTCATAGTTCTTCCATCCATACGCGCTGTAGGTGGATTAAATCCATGAAAAATATAGTAGCCTGCTGCAATACTAGGTAACAGCCCCGCTAAACCAGCGTCCCATACTAAATTTCCACTAGTGTCGCGGTGAAAGGTAACAGACCGGTTATCATCATATAAAGCTGTTTCTTTACCATCTCCATGGTTTAATAGAGAATAACGATTACCTTGATTATCCTTTAATCGAACTTCCCCGTCATTTGCTTCAGGATAGATTTTATCACATACAACATAAGCAATGTCATTCCAGTATGAATACACACCAACGAGGCCCGCTACAGCGGCAAAAGCACTCGTTATGTATAGAGTTTTCTTACTTGGCTTATACATAGGACACTCCCTTAGTGCACAGCACCACTAACAACGAGAGCAAGACCTACAAAGATACCAAATACGAGGATACCCGCTGCTGTATTACCACGCATAATTTCTTCAGATAAATTATATTTTCGATGCCATAAATTAATAAACATATAGCCGGTTACAAACAATATAATGCCTAAAATAGCATATACGATACTGGCCACCACACCATGCAATAAAGATGTATCAGCAGTAGTCACTACAGGAGACATGATGACAGCGCGCAAAATTTCACCAATACCGATAAATGAACCCGCTGAGAGCCATGCTACAGCACAGTTACCACGTTTAATTTCTTCGCTGAATTTGCCGGGTACAAAGAAATCAATAACAGTATTAGCTGTTAACATTAGAAAAATTCCAAAACAAGCATAAAAGATCGTCAATAATACATCTGGTATATAAATCATAATAAGCCTCCTAATAATATAATTTTGTATTGGATGTGTTATTAGAGTTGCTGGTAGGATACAACCGTTCGCGTCCCGTATTATCCCCTAGTCGAACCATGGTCGCATAGTTATCGAGTATATGAGAGCTGATTAATGTACGATCAATAATTTTCCAATCCTCTTGTGTCAATTTTGATTGTTCACATACCTTAACCTTAGTTTGTCCATCCGTATTGGTAATGATATACACCAAGTCCCCAGAATAAAATACAATAACTTCATGTCCCTCTTCTAAGTTGTCCCGCTCATTTTTAATATCACCATTCACAGAATCAATCAAATCTAATGCAGTGCTAACGGGGTCCAACGAAGACGTGTATACATAATCGCCATCTGAATCTGTTTTTGTATAATATGCAGATGTGTCATGCATATGTTCTTTCGCCGTGTAAGGCACTCCAAACATAGCGCGTATACTATGCCAAGACAAATCATTGTCCGACCAAAACAGAAACAGTAAAAATAATGCACCGACCCCTATAGAAGTAGCGACTCCTTCAATGCGTTTTTTCAAACGTTGATTCCGTTTCTTTTTACTAATAGCGTTAGCTGCCGCATCATTACAGAGACGAATATTCCTCAAAGGAACACGTGCCCCTTCGGCGAACATCATCTCGCCTTTAAACCAGTTTTCTTCAAAGAATACACTAGCACCGCCTTCACAAGGCAATTGATACTCCTTATAGCCAGCCCTGTCACCTACAGAAGCACCACTATCACCATCTACAGCTACAACCTTCTCTAAACCAATTTGATGTAATGTAAAGCCTTTCGGTGCTCGTTTACGATAGGATGTTCTAGATACAGTGCACCATTCATTATCATTGTATTCAATGGTGACCCATATTTTATCTGTTCCCTCTACAGCCTCGAGGCCATATTCGTGCCAATAATCACCAGGTGATTTTTGCATTGACGGCTTAGCTTTATAGGCCTGTTCCTGATCTGCTTTTGGAATAATCTCGTTATATTTAATTTTTTCAGTTATTACATAACGACTGCCCTGAACCTCAAGGACATCATAACAATTAAACTCCATACATAACCTCGCTCGAATAGACAAAACCATATAAATCTTGCCCTATTCCCTCTCCAAAACGGGATTTAATGAAATTAAGCTTTAAAGTAGCCTATTCGCTCATGAATCGTTTCATTTTCAATAATGGAAATGCCATACTGCTGCCCTATTGTAGCTTTTACAAGGACATTGGCCACATCAGCCGTCTTTACGGGTTCTTGGCTCATTAATATATGAGCTTTATTGATAACACCAAATACAGCACAGCTAATGCGTTCTACCAACTTAGGCTCTTCTCGAATCAATGTAGCTGGACGAGCAATGACAATCGCTTCAAAAGGCAACTCTAAAATCAGAACCACCCGTAAAACGGGTGGTTTGCTCACGGGCTATAAGCCCGTAG
>DXZL01000026.1 GCA_019419725.1 Veillonella sp.
AAATCAACTAACAGCTTTTCTAGTATTAAGGGGCTGTTTTGTTACAGCCCCTTTACATGTAATATCGTATTAACGGTCACCGTTGAAGATGGAGTTTTTAACAAGTACATAGTCTACTTTGCGGATTGCTTGTAGAGTAGTACCGCCAGCATAAGAGATAGCGGATTGTAAATCTTGTTCCATTTCAACTAATGTATCAAAGATAGAACCTTTGGAATCGATGAAGATTTTTTTACCTTCCACGTTTTTGCGTTCACCTTTTTGGAACTCAGAAGCAGAACCAAAGTATTCTTTTACTGCTTTGCCGTCAACGATTTTTTCTTCCCCTGGAGATTCTTCATGACCAGCGAATAGGGAACCAATCATAACCATAGTTGCACCAAAGCGAATGGATTTAGCGATGTCGCCATGATCACGGATACCGCCGTCAGCGATGATAGGTTTAGTAGCTGCTTTTGCGCACCAGCGAACAGCAGCCAATTGCCAACCACCAGTACCAAAGCCAGTTTTTAATTTAGTGATACAAACTTTACCAGGACCGATACCAACTTTAGTTGCATCTGCACCAGCATTTTCAAGTTCACGAACTGCTTCTGGTGTACCTACGTTACCAGCGATAACGAAAGTTCCAGGCAAGTTCTTTTTGATGTATTGAATCATATCGATTACTGCGTTGGAGTGACCATGTGCAATATCGATTGTAATGTATTCAGGTGTTAAGTTTGCTTTTTTGAATTCATCAACTAAAGCAAATTCTTCTGGTTTTACACCAATGGAAATAGAAGAGTATAAATTAAGGTCGTGCATGCGTTTAACAAAATCCATACGACGTTCTGGTTGGAAACGATGCATGATATAGAAATAACCTTCACGAGCTAATTTTTCTGCCAATTCTTCGTCGATAATAGTTTGCATATTTGCAGGAACTACTGGCAAGCGGAATGTGCGATTACCTAATTTAACATGTGTATCACATTCGCTACGGCTAGTTACGATACATTTATTAGGAATTAATTGCACGTCTTCATAATCAAAGATGTTCGTTGTATTAATCATATTTTCTATATCTCCTTCGAGTATTACAAATTGAACCTGTACCATTATACAAGAGTCGCGTAAAATTTTCAATACGTTCCGAATATTTTGTTTGGACTCAGAAACGAACTGTAGTACAATACAAGTAGATTATGCAAGTTATATACATTAATATATATGGTAAAGGGAGGTTGATTGACATGGATCAGTCCAAAACTCGCATGCTTGCAGAAGCAGGTGTGGCGATTGCAATTGCTCAAGTATTATCCTTTATTACGATTTTTCATATGCCTCAAGGAGGCTCCATTAAGGCTGCAGCTTTAGTGCCGCTCATGATTTATGCCTATCGTTGGGGTGGTGCACGGGGAATTTTTGCTGGCGTCGTATATGGTATTTTACATTTTATTTTAGGCTTTAAATCATCTGTACACTATTTAAGTATTATATTGGATTATCTAGTTGCTTATGGTGCTATAGGTGTATGTGGTTACTTCAAAGATTCTATTTCTGGACTCATTACAGGTTCTATTGTTGGTATTGCATTGCGCTGGATTGCCACTGTTGTGAGCGGTGCCGTTGTGTTCGCTAGCTATGCACCTCAAGGTCAAAATCCATGGATTTACTCCATGATTTATAATGCCTCTTATATGGTGCCAGATGGGATTTTAAATATTGTTGTTTTACTATTCATCTACCAAGGTGTTAAACGAGGTTTAGGACGTCGTGGATAAATTAGGTTTAATTATTTTGGCTGGTGGTTTGAGTTCTCGAATGGGGCAACCTAAGGCATTATTGCCTTGGGTTAATGGTGAAAGCCTCATATCTCATGCACTTCGTAAGGGATTAGAAGCGGATGTGGATGATATCATCATCTCCATTGGTGATGATGATCAGTTAGGACATGCCATTCAGACTCATATTATTGATACGTTGTCGAACGATGAGAAGAATAAAGTTTCTATTGTTCGGGATTCTATTGAGCGATGTGGTCCTCTAGGGGGACTTTATAGTGCTCTAGCTGTTGGAATGAGTCCTGCCTATGCGGTGATGGCTGTAGATATGCCATTTATGCCTATGGATTTATATTATGATTGCTTATATCAAGTGAATCATAACAATTGGAATGTCATAGTTCCTACTGGTTCTAGAGGTAAGCCAGAACCTATGGCAGGAATTTATAGACCTCATATTGTATCATTACTTCCATCTATTCTAGCCGGTAAAGACGTATCGTTGCAGCATGCCCTTGATACGATTGGTCATGTTGAATCTATTGATGCCAGTGATTATGATTGGGAGCTAAGTAATGTAAATCATTATGATGATTATCAATGGGCTCGTGCATTAGCAGAAAATGAGTTCCGTCGTGTGCCGCTTATTAGTGTAGTAGCATCAAAACGTAAAACAGGTAAGACTACGGTAGTAACCCGTCTTGTAGCTGAGTTACAACGAGCTGGGTTTTCTGTAGGTGTTGTAAAGAGTGATAAACACGGCTTTCAAATGGATCATGAAGGGACCGATACAGACCTTTCTTATAAAGCTGGCGCTGATGCGGTGGCTATTGCAGGCCCTAATGAAACAGCGATTCGTATACGCACTAAAGAACAATCAAATCTGTATGAAATATCACAGTTTATGCCTGTCGATATAGTTATACTAGAAACAAGGTCCCAAGGCATTGCCCCTATAATAGAGGTTACGCAAGAAGGACATACAGAAGAGCTTATCTCAGATTCTATCGATCGAGTAGCTATAATCGAAATTAGCAAGTTAGACCAAGACGTACCTGGATTAGTACGTCACATACAGGAAATGATGAGGTGTTTAAATGGCCGTCGTTACTGTTGAGGAGGCCCTTCAATTATGGGAGAAGGCCTTAGATACGCAAGTTTATAAAGTAGAAATGATTGATGTTAAATCTGCTAAGGGATATGTGTTGGCAGAGGATATCGTTGCGCCCACAGATGTACCGGCCTTTTCGAAATCAGCGATGGATGGGTATGCCATTGCCTTTTCCGCGGATTGTAATGAGTATATTGTTGACGGTGTTATAGGCGCAGGCGTTGTATGGGAACAACCTGTTGCACTAGGTCATGCAGTACGTATTATGACGGGCGCACCTATACCGGATACATGTGATACTGTTATCATGCAAGAACAGGTAGTTGGCTCCGGAGAACTGGGTACAACAATCACAATTCAAGGTAAATACAAATGTGGCGATCATATCATCCCTCAAGGTGAGGAATGTAGTGCTGGCACTATTGTGATTCCTCGTGGAACAGAGGTAACCTCTACGGTACAAACTGTTTTGACTGGTCTGGGGTTGACTGAGATTGCTGTCAATGCAATGCCTCGAGTGCTAGTCCTTACCTCTGGCCATGAGGTGATTGAACCTGGTGAAAGCTTAACAGCTGGTAAAATTTATAACTCTAATAGAGCTATGATTTGTGGACTCTTGGAGGATTTAGGCTTTCATAAGATTACGCACTATCATGTCAGTGATGCTCCAGAGGAATTAGAGTCTGAAATCAATCATGTGTTACAGCTCAGTGAAGATGCCGATATTATCATTAGCTCTGGCGGTGTATCAGTAGGGCTGTTTGATACAATGCCTCTTATTTATGAAAAACTAGGAGCTAAATCCATTTATGAGCGCATTCAAATGCGTCCAGGTGCTGCATCCTATGGTGCAGTGACGCCGAAAGGTCAAATCATCTTTGGGCTATCTGGTAATCCAGGGGCAGCTTTTAATGGATGGCATCTAATCGTAGCGCAAACATTGAAACGATATAAAGGCTTGGTAAACTGGACCACACCAGTAGTAGCCTGCGTAATGGATTCAGAAATCTTTAAGCGTAATGCCTTTGATCGGTATGTACAAGGGAAAGTAATCTTTGGCGGTGGGGCACCACGTTTTGTGGCGAATCGTCACTTTAACAGTAGTAGCATGTTAGGCTTATATACAGTTAATGCATTGGCATGTATTCCACGTGGTGTACATGAAGTACATCCGGGCGATACCTTTGATGTGTATCTATTAGGGCTGCTGCCTGCCATCTGAAGTGCCTCATAGCCTTGATGCCCGAGAAAACTTCAAGATGCTGTTGACCGTCGTTAAATAAATATATCATAATGAATGCATCCCTCGGATTAGTAGGGGTGCATTTTTAATGCGTTGAGAGAGGTCGAATGTATGAACGTCGTTGAACAATATAATTTAACGTTACAAATTGAAGTTTTAAAAGAACAAAGTGCGGAAACACTAGCGCGTCTCTGTAAGTTAGTAGATAAAAGTGGCAATAGTGACTGTGTAGAGGCATTAAAAGCATATTCACATATGGTAAATACAGAGTTATATTTAGCTACGTCTATTCATGAGTTAGACGTTCTAAAGTCAGATATGGTAAAACTTGAGAGTACTATTAAAGCGTCATTGGCACAAGCTTCTCATGAGGTTAGTGATGTTAAAGCAAATAGTGGTATATCAGATATTGAGTCCTATAGTTCTGAAGACTTTGATAAGGCTTTAGAGCGTACCATTGATTTGTTAACGTTTAATAAAAATATATCTAATACACCTCATGCTGTCATCTTAGGTGGTCAAAGTGGGGCCGGAAAGACTACAATTCATCGTGTAAAAATGATGGCGTACAAAGGAGACTATATTGTCATTGATGGCGATACGTATCGTGCTCAGCACCCACATTTCAGAGAGTTACAAGAAAAATATGGTGTTGATAGTGTAGATTATACAAAGTTCTTTGCTGGAAAGATGGTAGAGGCTGTAATTGATAAATTAAGCTCTTTGAAATACAATTTAATTATTGAAGGCACATTGCGTTCAGCGACAGTACCAATTAATACAGCTACATTATTAAAATCTAAAGGCTATATAGTCGACTTTTGCTTGATTGCCACTAAGCCAGAGTTATCTTATTTGACGACACAATTACGTTATTTAGAAATGATGATAGTGGATCCATTACAAGCGAGAGCCACTCCTAAAGATCATCATGATGGAATTGTAAAATCCTTGGTCTCTAATTGTAATGAACTAGAACAGAGTGGACTTTTTGAAAGCATTCAAGTGTATAAACGTGATTTAGAACAAGTATATAATTCAAAATTATGCACTGAATCTGTTGGAGCTGTTGTAGGCCAAATTTTATTTGGTGCCTGGACTCAAGATGAAGCTGCCTTATTAGCGGTGAGTAAATCACAGGAACAGGAGTTAAGAGCGAAATTACCTTAGGGAGTAAAAGTGTTATGGATTATTTTCACTATACCTATAAACACAATCACATAGATTTTAATAGTGATATATATAAGGTTAGTACATATCACTACAACTGGCACAGTGGCGTAGAAATCCTAATCTTGTTAAAAGGTAGAATTGATATGAGTTGTAATAGTGAGGTTTTTACAATGGAGCCGCTTGATGCTATTATTATTTCGCCTCAAGTAGGTCATGCTACATTGGCCTTAGAGGAGGATACGACAGCTCTTGTTATTCATGTAAGTAAGGAGTTTTTCCAACACTTTGATTCTAACTTTGGTATGTATCAATTTGTATTGCGCTCAGATAAAAGTAATCGGTATAATCAATTCTTTACGTCCTTACGTCATCATGCAGCACAAATGATGTTACTAATGGTGAATGGTGATAGTCCTGATCGTCAATTATGTTTGGAGAGTCACTATTTATCGTTGACTAGTGATATATATCGTGAAATTGATGCGGTTAAGACTATTCCTGTACATACAAAGCCTGCCGATATGACCGTAGCTACCTTTGATAAAATGATTGCTTACATTGATGAAAACTATCAGCAAAAGATTGAGTTAGAAGATATTGCCAAAATTGGCGGTTATAATGTGAACTATACATCTCAGTTTTTTAAACGCCAATTAGGTGTTTCTTTTCTTGAATATGTTTTGCGTTTGCGGTTGCGAGAGGCAACAGTACGTTTGGTCAATTCTAATGATGGGGTCGCACATATTGCAAGTAGCTGTGGGTTTGCAGATATTAAAGCCTTTAATGTGGCTTTTAAGAAACATTTCCATACGACGCCATCGGAATATCGTAAACAAGCAAAAGAGATGGGACGTAAAACAAAACTACATGATTGGAAGGAAATTATCTCTACTCAAGAAAATGATATTATGGAAATCTTACAATCTTGCGTAGCCTATAAAGATGATTCTATATATAGTCTTGAGTTAAAGCAGGCTAATCAAAAACTACAGGACGTTAAGGAGCAACTTGAGAGTGTTGTTAGAAAACTATCATCTTAATTTATCTAGCTTAAATGCGATGATAATATGGCGTAAACTTTATAGCGTTATATTTCCAATTTTAAAAATATACAATCATTAGGTATAGGTGATTTTGTATATATCATAATAGTAAATAAATATATGGTAAAAGAGTATTATTTTAGATAAGTAGTACTCTTTTTCTTTTTGTATATGGGCAAAATTGTATACTCGATAGTATTAGAATCTATAGATTAGGGCGATTTTGTATAATTCTAAGGTCCTTGTGCCAATAAAAACAAACTTGTAAATTGGATAGTTATATCTCTGAAAAAGAGTACAATGTAATTAGTGATAGGCACTAAGGTTTTAAGTAGACAGTATTATAGAGTCCTAAATAGTGAAGTACTACAGGAGGTTTACGATGAGTACGAAGGATCAACAAGTGCAAGAAATGACAAATAAAATAGCTAACTTCATTTCTTATATGGCAAAGGTATTGCCTGATGATGTACAAGAAAAAATCCATGAATTAGCTAAGGATGAAAAAAATCCTATGGCTAAATCTATTTATGAAACAATGCAACATAATATGGATCTAGCAGCTCAGCTTAATCGCCCTTCATGCCAAGATACAGGTGTATTACAGTTTTGGGTAAAAGTAGGTTCTAACTATCCTCTAATTGGTGAGCTAGAGGAAATCTTAAAAGATGCTACATATAAAGCTACACAAGAAGCTCCTTTGCGACTAAATTGTGTGGAAACCTTTGATGAATTTAATACTGGTACAAATATTGGTTTAACTGCACCTTATATTCATTGGGATATCATTCCTGGACGTGATGATGTAGAAATTTTCCCATACATGGCTGGTGGTGGTTGCTCTTTGCCAGGTTCTGGTAAAACATTAATGCCAGGCGAAGGTTATGAAGGTGTTGCCAAGTTTGTTCTCGATTTGATGACGAGCTATGGTTTAAATGCGTGTCCTCCACTTTTAGTAGGTGTAGGGATTGCTACTACTATTGATACTGCGGCTGGTTTATCTAAAAAGGCATTAATGCGTCCTGTATCTTCAAAAGCACCTAACGAAAAAGCTGCTTATATGGAACAATTATTAGAAGATGGAATTAATAAAATTGGTATTGGCCCTCAAGGTATGGGTGGGGATAAAACTGTTTTAGGTGTGAATATTGAACATGGTACACGTCATCCATCTGTTATTTCTTGTGCTGTCAGCGTAGGTTGTTGGAATCATCGTCGAGGCAATTTAGTATTTGATAAAGATGGTAATTGCACCGTTAAATCTCATAAAGGAGTGACACTATAATGGCTAAGAAAATATTAACTACACCTATTCAAAAATCTGATCTAGAAGGAATTAAGCCAGGCGATGTGATTTATTTAACTGGGCATATTACTACCACTAGAGATATGGGGCATCGCAGGGTGGTGGAAGAAGGTCAAACGTTACCAGTTGATATTAAAGATGGTGCTATACTCCATGCAGGACCAATTATTCGTACTATAAGCGATAATGAGTTTGAAGTTGTGTCTGTAGGACCTACTACATCTATGCGGATGGAAAAATTTGAGTACGACTTTGTGAAAGAAACAGGTGTACGACTTATTGTTGGTAAAGGCGGCATGGGGGCAGACACAGCGCGTGCATGTAAAGACTTTGGTGCACTACATTGTGTATTCCCAGCGGGGAACGCAGTTCTTGCTGCTACAGAAGTTGAAAAGGTAGAATCTGCTAATTGGCACGAATTGGGTATGTGTGAAACTTTATGGACTTTTAAGGTTAAAGAGTTTGGACCTCTTATCGTATCTATTGACGCAGAAGGTCATAATTACTTTGAAGAAAAGAAAATTGAATATAATAAGAAAAAAGATGAAGTATTAGAAGACATATATAAACATGTAAACTTCATTAAATAAGTTACTCTAATTCCTAAAAGGCCCTGATGGTTTCACATTAGGGCTTTTTCTTGTTTGCATATCTATATTAAGAATATTTCTGTTATATAAGGTGGATTACTAAAATTGTTAGACATAAGTATTAGACATTAGAGATACTTTCATATATAATAGATTACTGTAGTTGTACAAATATACATCTACAGTAGACAATTAATATTAAATAGTAAATATTAGATAATAAGTTTATAGTTGTTATATAGTTGATAGATGGCCATGGTGCCAAGGAGGCTTTATGTTAAGCGATATTGAGATTGCCCAACAGAATAAAATGGAAAAAATTCAGGTCATTGCCGATAAATGCGGTTTAACCCCTGACGATATTGAACAATATGGTCATTATAAAGCGAAGATTTCTTTTGATGCCATTTGTCGCTTAGAGTCTAAAGCTGATGGTAAATTAGTGCTCGTTACGGCTATTACACCAACGCCAGCGGGGGAAGGTAAGTCTACAACGAGCATTGGTCTTGTACAAGGGTTACAAAAAATTGGCAAAAATGCTATTGCCACATTGCGTGAGCCATCCTTAGGTCCTGTATTTGGCATTAAGGGCGGTGCAGCAGGGGGCGGTTACGCTCAAGTTGTACCAATGGATGATATTAACCTTCACTTTACAGGTGATATGCACGCTATTACAGCAGCTAATAATTTATTGTCCGCGATGATCGACAATCACATCCATCAAGGTAATGAATTGCAAATCGATTTGCGTCAACTTTCTTGGACTCGTGTTTTAGATATGAATGACCGTGCCCTTCGTAATGTTACAGTAGCACTTGGTGGCAAAGTGTGCGGTTTCCCACGAGAAGATCACTTCATGATTACTGTTGCTTCTGAAATCATGGCTATTCTTTGCTTGGCTAAAGATCTAGAAGATTTAAAAGAACGCTTTGGTCGTATCGTTATCGGCTGTAATTTAGCAGGTGAGCCTGTTTATGTTCATCAACTTGGTTGCCAAGGTGCGATGGCCCTTCTTATGAAAGATGCCATAAAGCCGAATTTAGTACAAACATTAGAACATACACCAGCTATCGTTCACGGTGGTCCATTTGCTAACATCGCTCATGGTTGTAACTCCATCGTAGCTACAAAGCTTGGCCTTAAATTAGGCGATATCGTAGTTACTGAAGCTGGTTTCGGTGCTGACTTAGGGGCTGAAAAGTTCCTCGACATTAAATGTCGTTACGGTGATATTTTCCCTGATACAATTGTAATCGTAGCTACATTGCGTGCTCTTAAAATGCATGGCGGTGTACCTAAACAAGAACTTAGCACTGAAAATGTTGAAGCTGTTACAAAAGGTTTCAGTAATTTGCAAAAAGCTATTGAAAACATGCGTTACTTCAATGTGCCTGTATTGGTAGCAATTAATAAATTTGCTACCGATACTGATGCAGAGATTGCTGAATTGACTCGTCTCTGTGATGACTTTGGTGTACCTGTAGAGCTCAATGAATGTTGGGAAAAAGGCGGCGAAGGCGGCATTGATATGGCGAAAAAAGTCGTTGAATTGCTTGAAGGTTCTAAACCAACACCTAAATTCGTATATGATTTAGAAGATAGCTTAGAAGAAAAGGTAAATAAAATCGTTAAAACCATTTATGGTGGGGACGGCGTTATCTTTACAGATAAAGCTAAAAAGCAAATTAAACAATTAGCTGATTGGGGCCTTGATCGTTTACCTGTATGTATGGCAAAAACACAATACTCCTTATCTGATAATCCAGCTTTATTAGGGGCACCGAAGGGATTTACTATCACCGTATCCGATATTCGCGTTGCTAATGGAGCAGGCTTTATCGTATGCCGTACCGGTGATGTAATGGTTATGCCTGGCCTTCCTAAACGTCCTGCCGCTCTTAATATGGATATAGAAGCAGATGGTACGATTAAAGGTTTATTCTAATATAAATTCCTTGTAGTACACATTTTCTTAACTGCCCATTGGTAGTGTCTGCTTTCACTAGTTTATATAGTGTGTTACCTGTATATTTTTATAGAAATGACAAAGCGATAACAAGGATAGCTTGTTATCGCTTTTACATGAGGTCTTGTTATGAATTTAGTAGAACAACGTGTTGTAGATTTTGTAGCAGCTACTGCATCTAAAGAACCAACTCCAGGTGGTGGGGCCATTGCGGCCTTAACGGCTGCAACTGGTGCAGCATTAGCTGAAATGGTGGCGAATTTAACCTTTGGTAAAAAGGGATATGAAGATGTTCAATCTGACATGAAAGATCTTCAAGCTAAAGCGGAATCTATTCGTCATCGCATGTTAGAGTTGTCTCAAGCTGATGCAGATGTATTTAATATCTTTATGAATGCCTTAGGTTTGCCAAAGAATACAGATGAAGAAAAGTCTAAACGTACTGCCGCTATTCAACAAGCTTATAAAGATGCTGCGATGGTTCCCTTTGAAATCGGCGAGTTAGCCTATCAAATCTTTGATTTAGCAGCGTTAGCATCTAAAAAAGGTAATCAAAATCTTATTACTGATGGTATTATTGCTGCAATCAATGCACGTGCTGCAGTAAAGGCAGCATTCCTAAACGTACGTATTAATTTATCAGGTATTAAAGACGAAGCATTTGTAGCTGATATAACCACAAAAATGAATGCTATTGAAACAGGTTTAGATGATAAAGAAGCGGCAATTATAGCGTTATATGTATAGCCAGCTCAAAATAGCAGTTTAAAACAGCAGATTAAAATAACAAGATATACGACTGTATATACTAATCAATAATACTGTGGATGATTTCGAACAATTAAGGTTTTTAAAAATCTAATGTTCGGAAAATATCGAAAGAGAACTTATTATTTCTTTTAAAAGTAATAAGTTCTCTTTTTTCTATTGTTAAAATCCGAACGATAGTGTAAAATAAATGGGTGTTATTTCGAGGTTTGATGTAGGAGACATTATGACAGATCAAAAACAAATGAATACGGTCGATAGTATGTTGCCAATACCACAGCTCTTTGCCTTTGGTTTACAGCACGTATTGGCCATGTATGCAGGTGCCGTTGCCGTACCTATTATCGTGGCACAGGCCATGCACTTACCTGTGGAAGATTTGATTCGCTTAATTACAGCGGACTTATTTACTTGCGGTGTTGCCACATTAATCCAGACATTAGGTTTTGGTAATATTGGTGGACGTATTCCAATGATCCAAGGGGTTACCTTTGCATCTGTAGGCCCTATGGCCATGATTGGTGCCCAACATGGTATGACTGCTATTTACGGCGCCATTATCATAGCCGGTTTATTTACATTCTTGATAGCGCCATTCTTTAGTCGTCTTATTCGACTATTCCCTCCTGTAGTTACAGGTACAATTATTACCATTATCGGTATTAACTTGATGCCAGTTGCCATTAATTGGATGGGCGGTGGTGTAGGAAATCCACAATTTGGTAGTTTTACTAATATTGGACTAGGGTTCCTTACATTCTTAATCGTCGTATTTGTTTATAAATTTGCAAAAGGTTTCTTCAGTAATCTTTCTGTTCTAATCGGTTTGATTACAGGTACAGCTATTGCTTTTGCCATGGGCGTTACCAACTTTGACGAAGTTGGTCGTTCCAGTTGGATTGCAGTTATTGAACCTTTCTATTTCGGTTTACCAACCTTTGATTGGGCTTCTGTGCTTTCCATGATTATCGTAATGCTTGTTGTTATGGTTGAAACAACTGGTGATAGTATTGCTATTGGTGAAATCGTAGATAAGCCAATTGGTCGTAAAGAATTGGCATCAATCATTCGTGCTGATGGGGTATCTACTGTTATCGGTGGTATTCTTAATAGCTTCCCATATACAGCATTTGCTCAAAACGTTGGTCTTATTGCTGTAACAGGTGTTAAGAGCCGCTTTGTAGTTGCTGCATCTGGTGTGATTTTGATTTTATTAGGCTTATTTCCTAAATTAGCGGCCATCGTAGCTAGTATTCCAAATGCTGTATTAGGTGGTGCTGGTATTGCTATGTTCGGTATGATTGTTGCCAGTGGTATTCGTTCTTTAGGCAAGGTTAGCTTTGAAGGCAATCATAATTTAATGCTTGTAGCAATTAGTGTTGGTGTGGCTATGATTCCTATTGCAGCGCCAAACTTTTATGCTAATTTCCCTGCTTGGGCACAAATTATTTTAAAATCTGGCATCACTTTCGGCAGTATTATGGCAATTTTGCTTAACTTACTACTTAATGGTGTTAATCGTGGTGATGAAATTAAAGAAATGGGTCGCCGATAAGATGTATTATATGAGAACTCTGTTCCTTGGAGCAGAGTTCTTTTTTAGTGATTAAATTCACAGGAAATTTGTATGAATACTATGCTATAATAAATAGATAATTGTAGAATAATTTTGTGGTGCTTTCAGTAAGATGAGAATCATAAAACTAGTTGCAATTACATGTTGAATTAAAGTTATGTATATATGGTATGTTCCCATAAGAAGGGAAGGGTTGCATGGCAGACGGAAAAATTATTGCTATCTCTATTAGTGAGAAAAAAGGGCAAAAGAAACATAATATTGAAACCGCTAATCTTATTGTAGATCACGGTATGGAAGGTGATGCGCATGCCGGTAATTGGCATCGTCAAATCAGCTTGCTTGGCATTGCAAGTATTGACCATATGCGAGCTCAAGGGGCGGATGTAAAACCTGGTGATTTTGCAGAAAATATCACTGTTGAAGGTATGGTGCTTTACGAATTGGCTGTAGGCACACAATTACAAATTGGTAAGGATGTAATTCTTGAAATTACTCAAATTGGTAAGGAATGTCATCATGGCTGTGAAATCATGAAACAAGTAGGATCTTGTATCATGCCTACACAAGGCATCTTTGGCAAAGTCCTTAAAAATGGTACGATTCACGTAGGTGATGAAGTATCTATTATCAAATAACTTAGTCGTACAAACGAGGTGTGTTATGAAAGACGCATGGGGCCGTACAATTGAATATGTACGTCTGTCATTGACAGATGCGTGTAATTTTTGTTGTCCCTATTGCCGACCTGCTGAAATTACACCTCAAAGTCAAACCCAATTATTATCAGTTGATGAATGGATGACTATTTTAGGTGCCTTTCATCGTATTGGCGTGAAAGCGGTACGTTTAACTGGTGGCGAGCCATTGCTATATCCTCATATTGAAGAGCTTTTAACTCGTATCAAGGATACTGGTTGGTTTGAAGATATATCTATGACTACTAATGGTAGCTTGCTTGCATCTCGAGCACAACGATTGAAAAAACTTGGTTTGAACCGAGTGAATATCAGTTTAGATTCTCTTGAAAGTGACGCTTTTGCCACTTGTGTAGGCAAAGAGGGGCAGCTAGATTCCGTATTAGATGGTATTCGCAGTGCTATTAGCGAGAATTTTAAATCAGTAAAGATTAATACCGTATTATCTCGCCATTGGTCTGATGATGAAGTTAAATCTTTATTACAGTATGTAGAAAAGTGGCCTGTTGTATGGCGTTTTATTGAATATATGCCATTCCAAGGCGATGCGTTCCATGGTCCAACCTTTGATGAGTGGAAGGCTCAATTAGAACGTGTTAGTGGAGGTCCGCTTACAGAAGTACATTCCGTTTATGGCTTTGGCCCTGCTACGTACTTAGCGTTACCAAGTGGAAAGGCTATAGGCTTTATCTTTTCTATGTCTCATAGCTACTGCGATACATGTAATCGTGTACGTCTTACATCTGATGGGCAAATGCGTTTATGCTTGTTACGTGATGATGAGGCTGATCTTGTATCTCTTGTGCGCAATGGTGCGACCGAGGAAGATTTAGCTTTGCATATTGAACGTGCATTGCAGCGAAAGCAAGAACGTCATGATGGCGTAGGTATGGAACAACCAGAACGTCCTATGTGGCGCATTGGAGGATAATATGGGATTTTTTGATTTTCTAAAACCAAGATCAAAGGAACATATTGAAGAATGTTGGCCTGGTGGCAAGATGCTTCAAGTCCATATAGAATACGATACAAAATCTGCTGTCATTACCTACAAGGGACGTTATGGATTGCAATTTAATGTGCCAAAGGCAGATGTGACAGATATTATCGTCAAAGAGGTAAGCCGTACGCATAGCGTTCTTCAACTGTATAGTGGTGTTGACTGTGTAGGAACTAGTGATATACTCCCTACAGAGGCTTGTAATACGATGAAGGATTGGCTAAGGCAATATTGATGTATATGTTTTATAGGAATGTAATAAATATTCTTTACATTCCTATAAAATAGGCATATAATTAGTCGTGTCATGGACCACTAGCTCAGCTGGCAGAGCACCTGACTCTTAATCAGGGTGTCCAGGGTTCGAACCCCTGGTGGTCCACCAAAATAACCCGCACAGTAGTGCGGGTTTTCTTATTATTGTCTTTAGACTGGTTCGCGACGTAGTCGCGAATCATAAAACCACCCG
>DXZL01000027.1:0-8435 GCA_019419725.1 Veillonella sp.
CCATATAGCTCGTAGGTAATACGGCACCACGTACATTAAGATTATATTGACGCAAATGAACGGTGCTCAACAATTGGTCCTGTTCTAACCCGACCATTGTATTCTCTGGTTCATAGCAATTTGTAAAATAATATTGGAAGAACGGATCTTCCTTAGGTTCAAAGCAGTACGCCCATAGATTTTCTACATGAGGCGTATCTTGAGCCGTCGCAATTCTAAATTCCATAATTATGTCCTCGTTATATCATAAGAGCCGTTATCTATCTGTCGCGTCACAGCGTATAATATCTAATCTGATCTAATTTAAGCACATCATATCGCCATATCGTCATATCGCCATGATGATACGATAGTTACATTCAAATAGATAGTCTAACAATTCTATTATAACAAAATGAGCTATGAAGCACATCGACTTCATAGCTCAGATTTTATTTACCACCTGTCGCATTATCTGCTTCGTTAGCATATACTGCGTCATATTTTTCAGCAAAATGATCTGGGTTATAAGATTCTTTTGCTTGACGAAGACCAGGTAAGCCCATATCTTCTTCACGGTTGATGAATTCTACATCGCTAAATTCATGACGAATGAATTCATTATTGATGGCTTGGTACAAACCACGAATATCTGGATTTGCTTTTTCAATGTGAATCAACGCCATTTTATCATTCAATAATTCACCGATACTGAAAGCTTCAACGCGGCCAAACAATTTGATGGCGCCACCTTTAAGACCTAGAGCATCCCAGTTATCGAATAATAAGTTGATAGCTACCAATTCATCTTCGATTCCTTCTTCATGATGAGTTTCTACCCAAGATGCTGCTGTTTCGCGGCACAATGGAATGATATCTTCAGTGATTGGCATATATTCATAGTTAGAATATTGCATACGGAATTGGTTCAAATGGTTTTTCTTTTGACGGAATTTCTTACCAGACAAGTTGATAAGATCTTCGGATTTGTAAATGTATTCGTAGTTGTCGCGGTCAGGTGTAAATTCATAACGGCCAGGACATAACTCTTCCATGCGTTCTTTTACAACTTTGCTAACACCTTTGAAACGGAATGGCAAGTTATTTTCTACGAACCATTCTTTAGCGCGTAATAAACCATCAAGGAACTTTGCATCTTTACCGGCAAATGGTGGTAATAGGAACGGTTCACGTTTACCGCCACCTTGGATGTACAATACGCCATTTTCCTCAGCCCAACGAATACCATACGCATCTTGCCACATAAACAATGTAGTAAAGCAGTTATCAGATGCTTCGTAATGATGTTGTTCAAAATATTTATCGATTAATGGTTTATCTCTTAATTCAAAACGTTTAAATTCTAAAATAATAATCCCTCCTATCAGATTCCTCAGTCGAGGTATTCACCATCAGTGAAAGTTTAATGTTGTTCATTATAATTTAACGGATTCGCCTAATTCAAAGGTTCCATCACTTGTGATTACCTTATCGCCTTCGTTTAGGCCTGAAATAATAGCTACATCATCATCTTCTGTCATACCAACCTCAACGACACGTACGTCAACTGTATTATTTTCAGTCAATACATATACATATTTGCCGTCTTGGTTTTCACGAACTGCTTTACTTGGAACAGTGAGCATCTTCGCTTTTACATTAGACTCGATAATCAATGTATAGAATTCACCAGCCTTGATGAGGCCTTTGTCATTGTTGAAAGTAGCTTTCACAAGAACACTTGGCACATTTTCTGGCTGTGTTACATCTACATAGGTCAATTCACCAGGTAATTCTTGGTCGCCTACCTTAAGGAGTACCTTGATTCCCTTTTTAGCATCAGGTGTGCCAAGCTTCATCGCCGCATCACGAGGGATACTAAGGGATGCTACCATCGGTGTAGATTGTTGAATCATCATGAACGGACGATCTGCAATGGCCATTTGACGGTCTTCATTGTAAATAGCCGTTACCGTACCAGCTATAGGCGCTACAATTGTAGATGCTGCCATTTGTGCAGATACTTGAGCGATTTGAGCCTCAATAGCCGCCGTATTAGCGCCACCGCCGCCACCGCCAGTTGTTACTGTCGTAGTTTGTGGTTGAGACCGCTCTACAATGCGATCATATTCTTTTTGAGTAATCATGCCCGCTTCGCGCATCTTCTGAGCTTGTGCCAATTGAGCACTATCTACAGACGCTGCTGTCGTAGTTGTCACAGACGTCGCATAAGACTGAGCTGAGGCTTGCGCTAACTGACCTTGTAAGGATGCTAGCTGTTGCTGTAAAGCCGATGTATCTACAGTGGCCAAGACTTGACCTTGTTGTACTTGGTCGCCTACTTTCACAGCATATGCGACCTGCCCCGTCAACGTCGGCGTTACCGTCGCCTTATTGAGAGCTGTTACATTGGCGTCATTATGGATCTGCAGCGGCATATCCTTGTATGTTACATCAGCAACGGATACCGTTTTCGTACCGCAACCAGCGATGGCCAAGGCCATCATCACAACACCAAGCATAGCAACTACAGAATAAATTCGTTTTAATTTCATTCTGTCACTTCCTATCATATTGATTTTTATCAATACCTTAGTATATCATAAAATCAATTAGAATTGTATGAAAGCTAATTCCTTTAATTAATGGATATAACGGAGGTTCTCATGGAAGAACGGATGGATTTTAGAATTTTAAATAACGGTAGCTTTATTCCCTCTATCGGTTATGGTACCTACAAAACAGGTAGCGAAGGGGAAACAGAACAAGCCGTAACTAATGCATTAAACGTAGGTTATCGATTGCTCGATACAGCTGCTTACTACGGCAACGAAGAGGCCGTTGGTAGAGGCATCAAAGCATCTGGTGTTAAACGTACGGATATTATTGTAACTACCAAGATTTGGCATACCGACGCAGGCTATGATAATACAATGCGTGCTGTTGAAAGCTCCTTAAAAAAATTAGACACTAATTATATCGACATCATGCTCGTACATCAACCCCTTGGCGACTATTACGGTTCTTGGCGCGCCATGGAAGAGTTATACGATCAAAACGTATTGCGTGGGTTAGGCCTGTCTAACTTTTACGAAGATCGCTTAATCGACTTGCTATATCACTGCAATGTGAAACCGGTGGTGAACCAAATTGAATGTCACCCATTCAACCAACGCCAATCTCTTATCCAATTGATGAGAAAGCATCAAGTAGTAGGCATGGCTTGGTCTCCATTCACCCGTGACCGCCAACCTATTTTTGACCATCCTATCATCAAAAGCTTGGCTGAAAAATACGGAGTGTCTAAACATCAAATCATCTTGCGTTGGCACATCCAACGTGGCATCATTCCATTGCCAAAGGCAAATAACGTAAGCCATATGGAGGCTAACTTTGATGTATTCGATTTCAAGCTCACAAACATCGATATGGACGTTATGGAACTATTAGACCAACAAAACTTCTTAGAAGATCACCATACAGCACCAGGTCTTGAACGACTATTACAACTTAAATAGTACATACTAACTCCTATTTGTAGTTAGCATCAATTATAATACACACTACAACTATGATGACAAAGTAAATAAAACAATATATGTAAAAAACCACTTATATCTAAGTTAGATAGATATAAGTGGTTTATTTTATTTTGGTACATTAAATACGGCTTGTACGAGTATCATATAAATCACTGTACCGGCAGCAATCGATATGAGCATGTTACGCTTCCATAGATGTAATCCTACCGTAACGACTAATGCTATGAGCTCAGGGATACCATAAGGATATGCTAGAACGACAGTCTCTTTAAAGGTATATACAACGAGCATGCCCATAACGGCAGCCGGCAAAGCCTTACCTAAAAAAAGTACAAAATCTGGCGCCTTTTTTCCTGGTGGAAATACGAGGAAGGCACCAAAACGAGTAAGTAATGTACCGGCTACAACAATAGCAACGGTGATGACCATTTCTGTACTAGTCAAGATGTACACCTCCCCACTTATACGCAATATAGCAGGCTACTAGCATACAGCTCATAGATAAAAGCATAAAGAGCGATTTGCCTACCAATAAGAGCATAACTATCGCCATAGCGGCACCAGCTACGCCAAAGGCTCTTATCTTGTTATTTTTTGCGTTGAGCAGCATTTCAAGGAATACCACAATGAATAGACCTGGTAATACAAAATCGATGCCCCGTAAATCTACGGTGGCCAAGAGATTGCCAAACAGACCGCCTACAAAGGTACTAAATACCCAGAACACATAGTTAAGCCAAGACACGTGGAAGTAAAACCACTTTTCATCCACATCATCCGGTAACTTAGTAGCCATATTGATGGCAAAACTTTCATCACACATCCAAGCAACCGTAGGAAACCATTTCCAGCCCATATGTACATACCGTTGTAGTGCAGATAGTCCATAAAAGAAATGGCGTCCATTAACGAACATGGTCAGTATAAACGCATTAATCGGATCAAATCCGGCCATCAACATGCCAATCGTCACAAACTCCATGGATCCTGCAAAAATGGTAGCCGCTAAAACCGGCGCCGTCCACCAAGGGAACCCTTGGCTCGTTGCATATAAACCAAATCCTAAACCTATGAAAAAGAAGCTGATACCCATAGGAACCATAATAGGAAATGCAAAGGAAAATGCACTTCGATTTTTTATTTCATTCATAGGGGTCGCCTCCTTTCCACATCACATACATTTAAAGTGTTAATGTCATTTATTATAAAGCACGCGTTAAAATTTCGCGAGCTACTTCTGGTGTTACATCACCTTTTTCACCAAGTCGTGTCATACCATGGTCTTCTAATTGTTTCACAATTTTATCAACGGCTTCAGCGCCAAGACCATAATCTTTCAAATGAGTAGATACGCCAAGGGACTCGAAGAATTCACGAGTTTTTGCGATAGCTTTATCCGCTTTCTCTTCCTTTGTACCTTCTGTAATATTCCATACACGTGTAGCATATTGTGCCAATTTATCGAGCTTGTCAGCTTTTTTCACCTCTAACAACGCAGGCAATACGATAGCCAATGTAATGCCGTGGTCAAGATGGTAAGCCGCCGTTAACTCATGACCGATAAGATGTGTTGCCCAGTCTTGCGGCACACCGGCACCGATCAATCCATTTAATGCTAAGGTAGAGGCCCACACGTGATTAGCACGAACATCGTAGTTTTCTGGGTTCTCTACTGTTTCTTTGCCGATTTCAATCATAGTTTTCAAGATACCTTCACTAAAACGATCTTGAATACGGCCGTCTACAGGATATGTTAAATATTGCTCTGTGGTATGCACAAATGTATCGATAACGCCATTCTTAACTTGTTTTTCTGGCAATGTGAAAGTCAATGTTGGATCGAGCATAGAGAACTTAGGGAACACTAAGCTACTGAACACAGGGAACTTACCATCACCATAGGTAATAACAGCGCCATTGTTCATTTCAGAACCTGTAGCAGGAAGTGTCATAACGGTACCAAATGGCAATGGATTTGGCACCATTTCTACTGGAACCTCTGGTACACCAGCTTTCATAACATCAATAACAGGGCCATCATAAGTAGCACCCATAACGATGAGCTTTGTAGCGTCCACTACGGAACCACCACCTACAGCAAGGACGAAATCTACGCCATGTTCTTTAATAAAAGCAACGGCACGTTCACATGTTTCAAGAGATGGGTTTGGTTCAATGCCGCCGAACTGCTCAACCTTACGATTGCCAAGAGCTGCAACAATGCGGTCAATAAGACCACTGCGCACAGCGGAGCCACCACCATACGTAATGAGTACCTTTGCATCCTTTGGCACTAATGCATTTAATTCGCTCAATCGATCTTTACCGAATACAATATGTGTAGGGTTATAAAAATCAAAGTTAAACATAGTGACCTCCTATGTATATCATATAAAACCTATAAGTCTAATTGTACGAAATTTATATCTATTATATCATTTTTTCGATATTCTTAGATATGCTACACCCCTTATCATCAGCGAGCTCATAAAAGCCATAGCTTTAATCTATAGCTAACCGATATCTTTTGCTCTATATACAAAATCCCATTCACATGATAGGATATATACATTATATGTATATAGAAAGGGATGTTCACATGAAATTAAAAAAATTTATTGCCCCTCTTCTCGTTGGCGTTCTAGCATTCGCCATCGCAGGTTGCGGCACAGATACAAATCAATCTAGCCAAGCACCAAAAGAAATTAAAATCGGTGCTACTGCAGGTCCTCACGCTCAAGTAGCTGAAGCAGTTGCAAAAGAAGCTAAAAAACAAGGTATCGACCTTAAAGTTGTAGAGTTCTCCGATTATGTAACACCAGATAAAGCTCTTGCTGATGGCGACATTCAATTGAATGCGTACCAACACGTGCCATTTATGGAAAACTTTAACAAACAAAATGGTTCCAACTTAGTAGCAATCGGTAAAACCCTTTTAGTGCGTATGGGATTATATAGTAATAGTGTACATAGCGTACAAGATGTACCTGAAGGCGCTACGGTTTCTATTCCAAATGACCCTACTAATGGTGGTCGTGCATTAGTATTATTAGCTAAAGCTGGATTAATTACGTTAAAAGATGGTGTCGGCTTCAAAGCAACTGTTGCAGATATCACATCTAACCCGAAAAATATAAAGATCCAAGAATTAGAAGCAGCTCAATTACCTCGTAGTCTAGATGATGTAACAATTGCAGTTATTCCAATGAATTATGTACAAAGTGCTGGCCTTAGTGTAGAAAAACAAGGCTTCTTCTTCGAATCAAAAGATGAACCACTAACAGTCATCGTACTTGCGGTACGTAGTGAAGACAAAGACAACGAAACTTACAAAAAAATTGCAGACATTTACAAATCTGATGCAATCAAGCCATTCATCAACGATACTTTCAAAGGTAGCATTACATCTGCAAACTAACCAAAAGACCGACCTCAATACGAGGCCGGTCTTTTTGATAAACAATCTTTTATAGATCTATAAATACGACTATCACCATAACAAATGTAGTAACTACAGCAAAATATGTATAATGCCAAAAAGCGATACCCTAACTGTTTAGAGTATCGCTTTTATTTTATTCTTTAGTATCAATCACTATTATTAGTAATCAATCACTACTATTCTTCAGTATCGAATGTTACGTCCAATGGTTGGCGTTCCACGATGTTACGGTAACGAACCTTTGGATAGCCCATCAAGATACCACCAGCAATGATTTTATCCTCTGGTACACCTAATAGTTCCAATAGTGGTTTATACTCTGCTTCGCCTGCATGTTCAAAGAAGCCAGCCCAACAAGTGCCTAAACCTAATGTTGGTGCATACAACTCTGCATAAGACAAGCAGGAATGCCCGCTATCGTGAGTACGGTGAATATCTTTTTTAGAACCGATGGCCACTACTAACGCAGGCGCATCGCGCAAGATGTATTCCTTACCCTTATCGACCTCAGCTTGTGCTGCACGAGCATAAAGACGCATAATCGGCACAGTTTTCGCAGCCAAATGCATCCACTCAAGAACGAGATCTGCAATGCGACGCAACTTTTGTTTGTCCCGAATAACAATATAGGAAATACCTTGTGTATTTGTTGCTGTTGGAGCCATTCTTGCAACGTTTAAGACCTTGCGAATAAGCTCGGCAGGAACTGGTTTATTTTGATAATTACGAATAGAGCGACGGCTGCGCAAGAATAACTCAGCTTGCTCTGGCGTTAATTTTTGTTCTTTTGTGATATCGATTTGCTCTTTACGTGGGGTCATATCACTATCAAGAGCAAGCGTTGGGCATACGGAAATACAATGCCCACAGGAGATACAACCTCCCTTGCCAGTTACAGGCCCATTTTCGGACATCACTAGCAAGCCTGTTGGACAGTCAGCTACGCAAAGGCCGCATCGTGTACAGACTTCTGTATTGACGGTAAATAACATCTGATAAATCCTCCAAACACTACTATAAAGCCTATTATAACACAATCAATCAAGGGTTATCTAGGCAACATATGCTTTTCAAGGTTATTCTCCCTATTTTGATGGGGCCCCATTTCAGTTCTACAACCTAGTTAAAAAAGTACAAATATACTTGCTTGCTCCGTTCTTAGCAAAGTCGCTACACAAGTATATTTGTACTTTTTTATAACTATATTTATAAAGGCGTCCCATCAAAATAGAACTACACACTTTAAACACATAACACCTAGATAACCCGATTGATTTATATAAAAAGGCTTTAGACTAATGGCGCCATGCCCTCCATCTGGAAAAAGCTAGCCTGTGGATAGGCTTTATAGTAATGACGCCTTTCCCATCACATAAAAGCATATTGAGTAAAGATCAAATGTAGCTTGTGATGGGGATTTCTGTATATTAAGCAATAGATGTTGTTTGCTATGGGACTAGTCCATAGCAGGT
>DXZL01000027.1:8535-14236 GCA_019419725.1 Veillonella sp.
GTTATAAAAATAAAACTAGGTATTTCTGCAGCGACTTTACGAAGGACGGAGCAAGAAGATACCTAGCTACCCCATCACATAAAAGCATTTGAGCAAAGATCAGATGTAGCTTGTGATGGGGATTTCTGTATATTAAGCAGTAGATGTTGTTTGCTATGGGACTAATTCATAGCAGGTGTTATAAAAATAAAACTAGGTATTTCTGCAGCGACTTTACGAAGGACGGAGCAAGGAGATACCTAGTTTTATTTTTAATTAAGTTGTCGTGGTGAAACGGGGCCCCATAGCAAACGACATAACATCTGCTCAAATGCTGGGGCCCCATCACAAGCGGAGAAAGAATTTACTCAAATGCTTTTATAAGTTCCATGTATTCCGCTTTGTGTGTCATTCTCCAGGATCCAAAGTCTGGTTCTGGGGATTGGTTTAGGATATTTGCTAGTGCTTCTAGGAATTCTGGAATTTTTGTGGCTACGATATTGCCTGCCATTTTGCCGAAGTTTTCGGAGCCCATGTGTTCTGAGCCACCGTCTACGAGGATGAAGGCTACTGTAGGTTTCTTGTCTACTAGTTTTACAGCTCCATGGAAGCCAATTTCACCGATTTGGTGTGTACCACAGGAGTGTGGACAGCCGGAGATGTGTAGACGAGGTAGTTTACTTGTATCTACACCTTTTTCTTCAAGGTGTCCGAAGATATCTTTCAATAGGCCATTGGAGTCTTGCATGCCGATTTGACATACTGTGGAGCCTACGCAGGATACGGAACGACGGAAATCATTTTCCGCACTGTCGTCTGTTAACTCTGCGATTTTACGAGCCTCATCAGCAGTAAGGTTGATGAAGAACAATGCTTGGTCTGGCGCAATACGCGCTTCTACTTGATCAAGTGTTACAGCATAATCAAGAGCAGCCAATAGGTGTTCTACATTAGCATCGCCACCTGCTGGATGGTATTCTACGTAGTATAAACCTTCTTGTTTTTGACGGTGAATACGATCATTTTCCACGGAATCATCACGCTTACCAGTTTTTGTAATTTCATAGGCATAGTCGGCTGGATTAATGGTTAATTTCTCTACTTCTTTCACCATTGCTAATGTTTCTTCATAGGTTTTGATGAAAGCTTCAGCCCCACCCATTTCCGCAGGCATATAGCGGGTACGAGCTTTGCCACGGTTTTTGAAATTTCCATGGTTAGCAAAGACCATAAGCATAGCTTTCACATGGTACAAAACATCCTCTGGCTGCACATCATGGGCCACAGGAATACCAATGCGAGGATTTGGACCAATGCCACCACACGCGTATACATCAAAGGTATTGTGTTTGGTCAAATTAAAACCAAGGTCCTTGAATGTAGCATGAGGCGTACTATCAAAGCCATTATCGATACCCATTTTAAACTTGCGAGGAATTTTGATGTAGAACATTTGCTCTAAAAGGAACTCGCTGATAGCCGTCGCATATGGTGTAATATCTAATGTTTCACGAGGATCAATGCCGCGCAAAATACTAGCCACTACATTTGGATTATCGCCACCAGCACCACGGTTATAGATACCGTGATCATAACATTCTTTATATAGATTTAGAATTGTATCACCATCGAGGCCATGCATTTGCAAACATTGGCCTGTAGTGAAATGTACGTGCTGCAAATTATATTTGCGAATAGAGTCCGCTAAAAACTGCATGTGCTCGCGTGTCATGCGTCCACCATTAAAGCGCCAACGGCTCATACCCGTGTTTGCACCGCGCTCAGCGTAACTACCATAGGCACCTGATTGCCCTTTATAGTCTGCAATAGACATTTCTTTCTTATAGAACTTATGCGTCATATCTTCAAACTTTGGATAATCTGCAATTAATCGATCTTTCAACTCTTGTGTAATCATATTAGTACCCTCTTGGCTTATATTTATTAAGCATAATACAGAACTTTTCATAGGCTAGTATACCATACACGCATATGTATGTTAGTAGCCAAGCTCACAATTTTAATATCAATTACAAATAACATGCTTTACAATCTGTAATAATAATTACTTTTAATAAGAGTCGAATCAGTATGGAGTAAATTTTAAAAATAAAAAAGAACAGCCCGAAGACTGTTCTTTTCATATGATTAGTTCTGATTTTAATGACTATCTTATGACGTCAATTTTTAGTACGAGAATTATACTCGACCTTCATTAGGGTTATTATAGGCGTCTTTATCGATAGTACCCATAATCTTATCTACTACGAGAGCATTTGTTAAGGAACCAGATACGTTCAAGCATGTACGGCCCATGTCGATCAATGGATCGATAGCAAGGATTGGGCTGATGGATGTAAAGTATGCACCAAGACCTGTACCGCTAAGGGATACAGATGCAGCCATTGTAGCTGTACCAGGAACGCCTGCGATACCAACGGAACCAATAGCGATAACGATAACGCTCATAATGTACATAGTCAAATCAAATGGGATACCCGCTACGTTAGAGATGTACACAACAACAAGCGCTGGGAACACGCCGGCACAACCTTGCATGCCTGCAGTAGTACCGAAGGATGCTACTGTATTTGCGGTTGTAGCATTTACGCCAAGACGTTTTGTCAATGTTTCAACAGTTAAAGGCAATACGCCCATAGAGGAACGGGATGTGAAAGCTAACAAGAGTGGAGCTTTTGCTTTTTTGAAGTATGTAATTGGGTTGTAACCGAAGCTAGAAATCAAGATAGCTTGAACAACGAACATAATTAAAAGACCAACGTAAAGCAATACTACGAATAGGCCCATATCTAAGATAGCTTGCAAACCACGTGTTGCCAATGTAGATGCCAATAATGCAACTACGCCGTATGGCATAAGACCAATAATGAAGTCTGCAACCCAAGAAATTAATTGGTGAAGCTCATCAAATAGCTTTGTAAAGATTTCCATACTATTTGTGCCTGTTTTCTTCAACAAGCGAGCAACACTGCCCAAGATGATTGCAAATACTACGATGCCGATAACATTTGTTTCAGCTGCAGCTTGAATTGGGTTACTTGGAATCAATGCACGGAATGTATCAACCATTGGTTTGATTTCACGAATCTTTTTACCAGATTCAACAATATCAAAGCCTTGACCTAAGCCGAAAGCATTACCCAAGATAAGGCCAACGATAGCAGCAACAGCTACCATGCCAAGATTTGTAGAAACCATGGCAACCACTAATTTCTTAAGATTTGCACCTGCTTCCATGTGCAAGATAACATGTACAATGGAAATAAATACGATAGGAATAACAAGCATGCGGATCAAATCAATAAAGCCGCCCCCTACAAGGGAGAACCACTTTGTACTTTCCTTGATGTAAACCACTTTAGATGGATCATCTGGGAAGCCTGCAATAATTTGAATAGCAATACCAAGTACGGCACCAACAATAGTACCAATAATAACGAGATTACCAAAGGATGTGCCCTTGCGTTGCAAAGCATAAATACCGATTAACGCAAGTACAAACACTACGATAATACCGATACTTAATGGATTGCTTAGCATGAGGTAATCTGTAAAGAATGGAATATTCATAATACACCTCTTCTAATTCATATCACAATAATAGGTTATGAACTCAGTATATCATATATCGAAAAATTTACAAGTAAAATAATTCAAATTATATAAGTTTTTCTATGCGGATTCTGCAAGTTTTCTAAATATCTTAATCTCCATGGATGTACCGATACCTTTGCCTTTTCAAGATGCTCTATATCACAATAGAAAGGTACGCATATAAAAAGGTGACCTTCCATAGGAAGATCACCTTTAAATGTATTTAGTTATAACACTACCTAGTTATAGGATTATCTGTTAACTAAAACGTAAGTTACTTGGATAGGACCATGAGCACCATCTACAGTAACCAACTCAATATCAGCTGTACGGGATGGACCGGAAATCAAGCAGATATTTGTAGGGAATTTAGATGGATCGTTGTGATAACGTTCAGCCAAATGTTCCATTGTTTGAGTCATACGTGGATTGATTGTATCAGTGTACAATACAGCGATATGTGTAGTAGGCAACAAGCTAATAGAACGGCCAGATTCTTCACCAGACGCTTGTACTACAGTAGCAGTTTCAGCAATACCGCAGTATGGGAATGTAATACCGATATCTGCATTAGCAGTGTTGGAGATACATTCTTCACGGCCTTTAGCTGGATCCCATTGGAAGTATGTACGAGTGCCGCCATTATTAGCTGCATCTTGTTCGAATAATTCTTTTAATTTATATTCTTCTACTTCAGGAGTGCTTGGGAATACAATCTTACCATTGCCCCAGTCTTCGATAGCTGCCAAAATTGTTTCACCTAATTTATCAGGTGTAGTTTCAACGAATTTTGTACCAACACGTTGACATTGTTCCTTAAACATTGTCAAAATTTGATCTTTATTCAAATCTTTGAACATAGTTTCTTGAGGACCATGGCTGTAATCAAAACCCTCTACGAATGCAGGGCACATTTCTTGATCACGGCCTAATGCACGAGATAAACGTGCAATAAATTGTTTACGTTTAGCTTCATCCATTATTTTTTCTCCTTCTTCTTGTTCTTTTCATGTTCAGCATATAAGTCACGGAATTTTTTGAACTTCAATGTACCCATTTCTTTGGATTTAGTCCAGCCGTTCATAACTGGAACAGCTTGAGTCCATGTAGGCATATTGCCTTCTTTATTACTAATCAAGTTCATACCGATAGCGCCAGCTTTTGTGCCAAGGTCGAATAATGTGGAGTTACCGAACATCTTAGCTGCTGCAGTAAAGATTGCTTCTTCTGCTTTTGGACGAGTTTTTTCGATGTCAGCCATAATATGACGGTGTTCCATCAATAATTCATGCAATGGAATAGCTACTGGACAGTTTTCTGTACATGCACCGCACAATGTAGACGCATATGGAAGATCGCCTGCTACTTCGTAACCTTTGAACAATGGTGTCAATACAGCACCCATTGGACCTGGATATACGGAGCCATAACCGTGACCAGAGATGTGACGGTATACAGGACAAATATTCATACATGCACCACAACGGATACAACGTAACATTTCTTGGAATGTACCACCTAAGATACCGGAACGACCGTTATCAATAATGATGATATGAGTTTCTTCAGGACCGTCTGCTTCACCAGCACGACCAGGGCCAGTCATCATGGAGAAGTAGTTGGAAATTTTAGCACCTACTGCAGAGCGGTTCAACATTTCCATCATAACGTCAAGAGCTTTGAAGTCAGGAACGATACGTTCTGTACCTAAGAAGATCAATTGAGTCTTAGGAATGGAGCTAGACATACGACCGTTACCTTCGTTGGAAACGATAGTACAAGTACCGGATGCCGCTACCGCAAAGTTACAACCATTAACACCTACGTCAGCTTTCAAGAAGCGCTCACGTACATAACCACGTACGAAGTGAGTCATTTCTGTAGGGTTTTCAGTACCAGTGTAACCTAATTTTTCAGCGAAAATTTCGCGGATTTTGTTACGTTCGAAGTGAAGGCCTGGTACAACGATATGAGATGGTGGGCTCACTGCTGTTTGCAAAATGAATTCAGCCAAGTCAGTTTCGTTTACTTCGATACCAGCTTCTTCAAGAACTTCGTTCAAACCAATTTCTTCAGTTAAGATAGTTTTGGATTTAACGATCATTTT
>DXZL01000028.1 GCA_019419725.1 Veillonella sp.
AACACATGCCGCTGCCAGCCATTGTACTTTACGTTTCCTCATGGTTACTAGAACTCCTCTTGCTTTAAGAATTTGTTAATTATTGATTACGCTTTACAACCACGATAGGTTGAGAAACATTTTCTACTTGTTCTTCTTGTTCTTCTACTGCTGCTGGTTCCTCTGTTGTTGTTTCATTTTCATCAACAGCCACTTCATTAGTATCTACAACTTCTTCAGATTCATCTGCTGCATTCGGTACAGTTACAGCTTCAGCCAATTCATCATCACTATGAGCTAAACCGTCACCACCAATTACAAGACCTTGAATTGTTACAGAATCTTGAGGTTGTACATAAATTGTTGCACCAGCAGGGTACTCAATATTTTTACCCTTAACAAAAGCGCCACCTACTAAACCTACTGGTCCAAGTAAAACAGCACCAGCTACGGATGCACCTGCAGCTTTAACTTCATTACGAGTTTTGTCTTTAGCTTCTTTACCTTGTACTGCAGTGAATTCTGTACCATCGATAGCAGGAATAGTATCGAATGTAATATCTAATGCACCATTACGACCAAAGGAACGAGCCTTTTTCAAAGAAGTAATTGTACCAGAACCTACGGTACCCGCAGGAACTAATAACACATTGCCATCCATAACATTTTCAGCTACTGTGAAAGCAACAGTGTCGCCTTCATGGCTAGTTTTTGAAGAAACAGCATCATTCAATGTAACTTTGAAAACTTGATTGCCAGCTAATGTACCCACTTGATTTGTGAGCGTTACATTGCTGCCATATACTTTTGTTTTTAAAGAAATGATACGTTTTTGTAAAGAGCCGCTACCAATACGACCATTAACGCTACGTTCCATCTTTTCTACACGATCAACAAGAGAACCTGCATTAATGCTATTTTGATATGTATATTCAAGTGCGTCCATTTCTTCGCGCAAAGAAATATTTGTACCGCTACCTTCTACGGAGTTATAAAGGGAATCGACACGTTTGCTCAATGTAGCAGAATTGCCATTGAAACCAGTACCATACACGGTTTCATCAAGTTGATTAATGCGGTCCACTACAGCACCATCTTGTACAGCGCCATATACAGTAGTTTCTAAAACATTTGTTTTTTCTGTAACTGTACCAGGAGCAGCAAATGCAGTGCCTGAAATCAAGGATGCCATTAAAAGTGTAAGTACTTGCTTCTTCATAAATTCCTCCACAACGTATCTAATGTATAACTGTTATACAACAGAATAAGCACGGGCCTAAGACCGTGCTTATTCCCTGAGTCTACTATTTTATATGCTCAGTGGCCATTAAATTTTCAAATCGATAATCGCAGATACACCTACGCCTTGAACACGAGATGCACCAACTGGGTTTGTGCTATCAACTGGTACTAAACCTTTTACACGAACCATACCGTTAAAGCTACCTTCAACTTGAGCAACCGCTTTAACTTGTTCAATGCTAGATGCTGGACCAGTTACTTGAGCAGCACCAATATAACCTTTTGTACCAATACTGATAATAGGTACAACTTTAGTTGTATACTCTGTGCTCAAGTTATTTTGTTTCAATAATTTATTTAAGAAAGAGTCAATTTGAGGACCGAATTTATTGATAACAATACCGATACCACCAATTTTAGCTGCACCACCAAGAATACTGCTAAGGCCGCCAGCTTGAGTAGTCAAGATACCACCGAATGCAGTTGTAGTTAAACAAATCCCTAGAACAGCTGTAATAATCTTCTTTTTCATAATAAGCCTCCTATAGATACTTATATTTTAACAAATTCTATACATAGATTCTAGTGAAAGTATAAGAACTTACACATAAAGATACTAGCATTATATAAAAGTCCGATGAACAATCAATGAATTTTACACAACTTAATTTAATGCTACCATCATAAAGAATTAGTGTCAATATCAAGTCTAACTCATACTCTATAGGCATAAAATAGTTCTTATCTTTACATATCTTTAAGACTTAAAGAAACTCAATTATATAATTAGCAGATACGAGGAACTTGATCTTCACCTAACAAATCGATTAAGCGAACACCACCAATAGCCGTTTGCAAACCAACCTTACCAATATTCTTATCTAATGTTTTGCCAATTAATACACATTCTTTGCCTTCTTCAAAGCTGTGAAGAATAGATAGAACTTCATCTGTAACAGATGGATCTACTACGAGTACAACCTTACCTTCATTCGCTAAATATAACGGATCATATCCCAAAATATCACAAACAGATTGTACTTCGGCGTGAATTGGAATAGCCGCTTCTTCTACCTTAATACCCACTTGGCTTTGATCTGCAATTTCTTTTAAAACAGTACCTAAACCACCACGTGTTGGATCTCGCAATAGAGCCACTTGAGGCCCCACTTTATCAAGTACAGCATGAACCATATTGTTTAAAGGGGCACAATCAGTTTTTAAAGAATCAGATAGGTCTAATCCAAACCGTTGTCCCATAACAGCAATAGAATGATCCCCTATAGCACCAGATAAGATAACATCCATTCCCGGCTTTACACGATGCGGACCAATATCTATCCCTGTTGGAATCATACCAATCCCCGCAGTATTTATGTAGATTTTATCTACCTCACCCTTTTTGACAACCTTAGTGTCTCCTGTAACAATTTGTACATTTGCAATTTTTGCCATATCTGACATGGTATGAAGGATTTCATCTAACTCATTAAAGGCAAGGCCTTCTTCTAAAATGAGCCCACAACTCAAGTATTGTGGAATAGCACCATTCATAGCTAAATCATTCACTGTACCACATACAGCTAATTTACCAATATTTCCGCCAGGGAAAAACGCTGGTTGTACTACATAGGAATCTGTAGAGAACGCCATACGTCCTGCTGTAACGGAAAATTGAGCACCATCATGTAAGGGAGCCAATAAATCATTTGTAAAATATTTCAAAATAAAACGCTCGGTCAACTCATGACTAAATCGACCACCGTTTCCATGGACTAAGCGAACTCGCTCCATATTAATCCTCCCACGTCGATCCACCACTGGAATAACCATATTTATACCATGCAGCACAACTACCTTCTACAGATACCATGCAGGCACCAACTGGATGGTCAGCAGTACAACTTTTACCAAACAATGGACATTCACTCGGTTTAATAAGACCTTGCAATACACGGCCACATTGGCAACCCTTCGGATCAAGAGAAGGTTGTTCAAGATGAATAGGTAATGCACGTTCTACATCATAGGCTGCATATTCGTCCTTTAATCTTAAACCAGAATTTGGAATGACACCTATACCACGCCACGCATCATCACATACATCATATACCTCTTTGATCATCGCTTGCGCTACAGGATTACCCTTCTGCATAACTACAGAATGATATGTATTTCCTACTATAAAATTACTAGTTTTTCGTTGCTCTAAAATATTTGCTATAGCAGACAAAATTTCAAGTCCATCAAAACCAGCAATACATGATGGTATGTGATATTCTTCAGGTAAAAATTGATATGGTTCTTCTCCGATAATAACACTCACATGACCCGGCAAAATAAAACCATCAATATGACCTTCTTGTTTATCTAATAAAGCTCGCAATGCAGGAGGCACTAATTTATGAGATACAAGGAAGAAAACGTTCTTCAAGCCTGCTGCATGAACTGCTTTTACAGTTGCACAAATAACGGCAATAGTCGTTTCAAAACCTATGGCTAAAAATACGATTTTCTTTTCCGGATATTTCTTACTAAGTTCTACTACCTCTAAAGGCGTATAAATTACATGGATATGCGCGCCCTTTGTTTGAGCTTCACTAAGACTACTATAACTACCTGGCACCTTTAACATATCCCCAAAGGTTGCAATAATAACATCATCACGTTCAGCATAAGCCAAAGCCTTATCCATATACGTTTGATCCGTTACACATACAGGACATCCTGGTCCACTAACAAGTTCAATGCCACTTGGCAATAACTGACGAAGACCTTCACGGAAAATCGATACAGTATGTGTACCACAAACCTCCATAAGTCTCACGGTTTCCCCTGGCTTATGAAGAGCATTGATACGTTTTAACAATGCATCAGCACTGTTCTGCTTTTCCTGCAAAGTAAGCTTCTTCAAGTTCTTCTAGCTCCTTAAAGGCCTCTAATGTTTTTTGTGCCTCTTCTTCATCAACAATTTGTACAGCAAAACCTGCATGGACTAACAACCAGTCCCCTACCTTTGCTTCTGGTACGAGGAGTAAGCTGCAGTCACGGGTGGCACCTGTTAATTCTACAGTGCCAATAACATCATTCACAGCTACTAACTGTGCTGGTACAGCTAAGCACATATTATCTCCTTATATATTACTTTAATAACAAATTCTATAAGTTTACTTTTATGTAAGCAAACTCATTATATATAAATATTTCTAATATTATTGTATCACAATTATAGTATTTATTAAGTGATACTAGCTACAAGAGTATATAACTATTTCTGATTACCAATCCATAATTGGCCGAGTGCTAAGCCCCCATCATTGGAAGGAACAGCCTCATTCATATATAAATTGCCTACATGCCAAGCGCGATATATTAACTCTACTAATTTGCGATTTTGAAATACACCTCCTGATATGGCCGCATCACTAATATTATATCGCTCCATTAAATCGGCTGAAGTTTCACATAATGCAATGGCAACTGTTTTATGAAATGATACTGCAAGATGAGCTCTAGATTCACCTTTAACGACACCATCCATAATAGATTGAACAGTGGGAGTAAAATCAAGGATTCGACCGTCATAGTTATAATCAAGCAATATGCCTTTTTCATCACCACATAAAGATTCTAATGCAATAGCAATTTGCGCATCATAGGTATGAATCATGCCTAGTCCTAAAAGAGAACCTACTGCATCAAATAAACGTCCACAGCTCGTTGCTTGAATCATAGGCATTGTAGATTGTAATGCTTTATCTAATATTTCCCAACCTTTAGGTAGCCTATTCATCCAATCTTGGTAAACAGGTGGAATATCATTACCATAATAATTTCTGATATACCATAAGGCTTGACGCCATGGCTCAGAAACCGCTTTTTCTCCACCTGGTAACGGCGCTTCATGGATATGAGCTAATCGTTGATATTGGTTACCTTTACAAAGGAGAAATTCACCGCCCCATATGCTTCCATCTGGACCATATCCTGTACCATCCATGGCAATTCCAAGAACAGGCCCTTCTAGATTGTGTTCTGCCATAACTGATGCGATATGAGCATGATGATGTTGGACAGGTATAACAGAAATCTGTGAACTTTTACCAATACGTTCCCCTAAGTGAGAAGAGAAAAATTGAGGATGACTATCTACAATGATTTTCTCTGGTTGTATAGAAAATAATTTCTCATATCTGTCAATAGTCCACTCCAAAGTTGCATGCGTAGATGCATTCTGTAGATCACCAATATGTGGTCCTACAAGAACTTCAGAACCTTTATTCATAGCGAAAGCATTTTTTAAATCACTCCCCATGGCTAATATCGGAGTTTGCCCTGAAATTTCACAATGAATAGGTTCTGGTACATAGCCACGACTACGACGAATAAATCGAGGTTTCTTATGAATAACAGTTACAACAGAATCATCGAGAGGTGCATAAATTTTCCGATTATGGACCAAAAAATAATCAGCAACTGCCCCTAACTCTTCAAATGCTTGATTATCATCATATAAAACGGGATCACCGCTACGATTGCCGCTCGTCATGACCCACGCCGCATCTGATGGTAATAGTACCTCATGCATCGGTGTATATGGTAACATTACGCCAAGCATATGATTATCTGGCGCTACATGGGTACTCAAATGGACTAAACTATGGTGATTTCTTTCTAATAATACGATAGGACGTTCCATTCCAGTCAAAATATCTAGTTCTACATCACTAAGATGGACTAGCTCGATTGCCGTATCTAGAGACCCTACCATAATTGCTAGTGGTTTATGTGGTCTGTTTTTACGCTTACGTAAGCGTTGAACCGCTACATCATTTCGAGCATCACAAACTAAATGATAGCCGCCAATCCCTTTAATAGCGATAATACTACCTTCGTTAATTAATTCACGGGTTGTATTCCATACATTTACTGTATCTACAACCGTACGATTAGGTTTATATAGAGTATAATGAGGCCCACAAAGAGAACATGCATTAGGTTCAGCACGATAACGGCGCCCCTCCATATCCTCATATTCAGCCTTACAAGCTTCACACATAGGAAACTCATCCATCGTCGTTCGCTCACGATCATAAGGTAGAGATTTAATAATCGTATACCGAGGGCCACAATTTGTGCAATTAATAAAAGGATATTCTTTCCTACGCTTGTCCCGTTCTAGTTCTTTAAGACAGTCATCACATGGCGCTGTATCAGCACTAATAAACGTACTAACCTCTTCACCTAATGGAGAGGGCTTCACAGAGAACTCAACTTCATTGTTTTGTATAGTAAGATGTTGTACCCTTTGACTTGTAATGCGGCATAATCGAGGTTGGTCATCTTGAATCGCATCTAAAAACAACTGCAAATCACTAGTACAACCTTGTATCTCGACGTAAACACCTTGACTATCATTATATACAAAACCTGTTAAACCTAGGGAATGTGCCCACATAGAAACAAGGGGCCGGAATCCGACCCCTTGAACTATACCGGTATAACGAATTCCCCAGCGTTCTATAGTTTGATTACTATTTTGTTTCATATAAACTCCTACTATAGACGGAGAATTAATGGCTATTAACCTAATGCTACAGGAATACTGCCATCAATGCCAGCTTGTTCTAGCTCGGCTTGAATCATAATAGCGCATTCAATACGTTTCTTTTGTAAGCGGCAGCCAAATTCATAAGGTGTTTCTAAATCGCCACCTAATGTAATGTTGTTAGCATGACAGCCACCAGAACAGAAGAATTTCGCCCAACATTCAGCACAAGTTGGTTTAGAGAATACATGTGTATTACGGAAATCTTTAGGAATTTCTGTATTTTGTAAACCATCATACACATTGCCAAGCACATATCCATCTTTACCTACGAATTGATGACATGGGTAAATATCGCCATTTGGTACGACTGCCATATATTCATGACCTGCCCCACAACCACGAAGGCGTTTAGCCATACATGGACCGCGATACAAATCCATACGGAAGTGGAAGAAGTTAAACTTCTCGCCCCAACCATCTAATTGACGTTGTAAATAAATATCTGCTAATTTTTCATATTCTTTTTCCAATACAGGCCAATCCTCTTCGCGAAGAACATAGTCCCCCTCTTCACCTACTACAGGCTCCATGGATAAATGTTCGAAGCCAAGATCAGACATAGCCATAACGTCTTTTGTAAAGTCTAAGTTTTTATGTGTATACGTACCACGTACGTAGTATTCAAGGCCATGGCGTTGTTTTACTGCATTGATAAGGTTTTTAGCAATATATTTGTAAGATTCAGCACCACTACCAGCTACAGGACGCATCGCATTATGTACAGATTCACGACCATCCAAAGATAATACAAGGCTCATCTTATGTTCGTTTACATAGTCGATTTTATCTTGTGTTAACAGCATACCATTTGTAGTCAATGTAAGCTTGAAAATCTTATTGTGCTTTTCTTGAATGGATTCAATATATTCAACTGTTTGTTTAACAACATCCCAGTTCAATAAAGGTTCTCCACCAAAGAAGTCTATTTCACAATGTTGACGAGGGCCACTCATTTTAATGAGGAAGTCCACTGCACGCTTCGCCACATCAAAACTCATTAATTCACGTTTTACACCGCCGTAATCACCTTGGCTGGCAAAACAGTATTTACATGCTAAATTACAATCATGAGCAATATTTAAGCATAATGCCTTAACAATAGGTTTTTCACCTACTACGAGTTTAAACTCTGTACTCATCGGAGCAAACAATTGCTCTGCTTTAATGAGCTCATCTAACTCATCCATAATCTCATCAAGTTCTACGGCATCTTCTTTAGCATCTAATGCAGCATGTACTGCATCGCGATTAGTGCCATCATATATGTCAAGAACTCTATCAATGAGTTCGTCGATAACGTGAATAATACCACTATTAACATCTAAGCAGTAATAGTTATCCTTCATCCGAAACTTATGGATCATTGGTTTTAATTCTAACATGGTACCTCCAATTAATATGTATGGTAAAAGTTCTACTATATAGAACTTTCTAGATAATTGTACCACATTTCCACGCTAAACGTTATGAAAAGAGTCATAAAGATATACCATATAAAGTATGTATTATACACATAAATAAAAAAGGCCCGCTAAGCGAGCCTCTTTATTATTTTTGTTTGCAAACTTGGTTACCAACTGTGCAGCTTGTTTTGCAAGCAGATTGGCAAGATGTTTGACATTCCCCACAACCGCCAGTTTTAGCAGTTTTTTGCAAGGATTCAGTGTTGATAGTACGAATACGTTTAGCCATGGTTATCCTCCTCAATACTTATCGAATGATATTTATTTTATCATATTTATGAAAAGCCTGTAAAATACTATTTAGTTATGTTTTCTTCTACAGATTTTATTTTATTAACTTCTGTAGTTTTATTTGCATCCGCTCCTACTGTTGTTGCAGCGCTTGTAACAGTATCAGTTTTTTCTTTCTTAGGAGTATCCTTACGCAATACCTTACGTAATGCCAATGCAACTGGAGTAACGATAACAGCTGCAAAAACAGCTTCTGGAATACCATGCGTAACAGATAAGAATACAATAGAGCCTAATACTTGATCTGGGCTTAGGTTCATTTTAATAGCAAACATATCTGCGTAAAGCAAGAAGATAAGTCCCATAACCATAATTGTATGGAATACAGTACCCATAAATGCAGATACAAGAATGCGTGGACCTTGAGGTGCTTTCCACAATAATAAGTATACTAAATATGCTAATACAGGGAAAAGTATACGTGGTAATACAGAAATAATTGGATTAATGAATAGTGGGGATAAAATATTAGGTGCTGTAATATTTTGCCACAAGCTATAGCAACCAAAGATAAAGCCTACAAAGGCACCTACCTTAGGGCCCTCTACAATAGCCCCAATAAGTGTTGGTACATGCAAGGTAGTTACATTAAGCGGGCCCAACGGGATAATACCATAACCGGAAAGGCCTAATGCAATCGTAATCCCCGCTAAAAGACCAATAATTGTTAATTCGCGAATCGTAATGCCACTCTTCTTCTTTTTTGACTCTTTACGTTCAACTTGCTTCAGTTTTTCATTGTCTTGGATTGATACAGTTGAGTTATCATCCACTAGACGTTCATTGTTGTTCATAGATCCTCCTTCGTTCTCATTCCTTACGGATATAAGTCGAAACTAGAAATTAAATACGTTCACGGCGTCGTGAAATAATACCACGCTCTACCAATGCACCTATAATCACTGCTACACCTGTCACACCAGCTTCTAACAAAGTTGGGGTAACAAACACTAGTGGATTACCTTGATACGTTGGAAAAACGGTGGGAACTAAAGATAAAACAAACTCTGGAATATAACCACCATATAAAATATGGGCATTCATAGCGAGCCATAAACCAGCAGTTAAAACAATACGAAATAATCGTATACCTTTATAGGCTAATTCTCTTGGGTATAAATAGAATACGAATACCAATAAGGATATAAGTAATGACACCAATTCTGCAAAGAGTATATTTACATTCATAGATGACGCATACATGAAATAAACCATTGGATCTTGTAGATCAATATAGAGGAGTGAACCAATATATAAGAATGGAATTGGAATAGTATATCCAATTATATCGAGTGCTTCATCTACCATTCCCCATCGATGATTTCGATTGAAAAACTTAGTAGCTAGCAACCCACAAAGTTCAATAAGTACTTGAACTATAAAATACACCACGAAAAGAAGCAACGCTGTTACAATTCTACTATCTGCAGTAAAGCTAAAGGGCGTATGAAGAAATGAAAATACTGTCCACCAAGCCCAACTATACGTATGATATCCCATACTCAATGGTAAATCGTCATTAAATTTAGCATTCTTAAGTCTTCGTACCATAAGAGGTATTACGAGGGACAACACGGGGAATACTAAGATTGGTAAAGCTAGCGCTCCACTCAAAGAAAGAACTGTTGTTACAGCACTTACAAATAATGCACAGACAACGGTGAATAACCAGAAATTCTTATTCATTACGGCCTCCTACTAAACGAGTAAGACCATATGCCAAAAGCAAGCTAATAGTAACACCAATATACATAGCTACTAAAAAAGCTACATCTCGGCCAGCTGTAGGCCAGCTCCATAGCATCGATAAATCTACACCGAGAAAAATACCTTTATAGCTAATGCCGTGGATTATAATCCAACTTACAACATAAGCAATACGGCTAATCGATTTTCCATCTCCAAAGGTACTACTTTTAAACGATAAATATGCCCAAGGCATTATTAGTGATAAAAGTAAATACCATACAAGTGCTACGGTAGCACTTGATCCATTATGAATCATATATGCAATAATAGGAATTACTACGATAAATAGATTCAAATAAACGGATCTTTTACAAATATCCATTAATGTGTTCATATAGATCTCCTATGATATGTAATCTCTTTGTATTTTACAATAATCATAGATAAATGTCATCAAAAAAGAAAAACCTCCATACAGGTAAATGAATACCTTATATGGAGGTTCTTAATTAAGCTACTACAGAGTCAGCTGTTACATCAATTGTAGGAACAGTTTCCTTTTGTTCTTCTTTCTTCAACAATGGAGTCATGCTTTCTAAGCCGATACCCAATGTGAATAGATTATGCAACCATGCTGTTTGGCTTGGCGGCATAATACCGAGTACACCACCACCTACAAGGGCACCATTGAAACCAACGATACCATTGTAATTTGCTTTGATGCGTTTCATCAATGCCATAGAAATGCGGCGTAAATCTACAAGAGCTTGTAGATGATCGGAAGAAATAGTAACATTTGCAATTTTTTGAGCGATTGGTGCGCCTTCATTCATAGCGATACCAACATGTGCTTCGGAAATTGCTGGGGAATCGTTAATACCATCCCCTACCATCATAACAGTATAGCCTTCAGCTTTTGCTTGTTTTACATAAGCTGCTTTATCTTCTGGCAATACTTCAGCATGCAATTCATCGATGCCGAGTTCGTCAGCTACACGTTGTGCATTACGTTTGGAGTCACCAGTCATCATGACAACCTTTTTAATACCCAAAGTGTGTAAATCAGCTATAACTTGTTTTGCTTCCTCACGAACAGGGTCTTTAATACAAATAACCGCTGCTAGTGTACCTCCAATAGCGAGGTAAATATGGGAAGATGAATTTGGTAAATTGTTGAATTTTTCTTGTTCATCTGCAGGAATTTTTGTCTTTTCATCATCAAAGATGTAGTGAGCACTACCAATGCGTACACGGTAGCGACCAACTTTAGATGCAATACCATGAGCTACAACGTATTCTACGTCGGAGTGCATTTCCTTGTGAGGCAAGTCATGATCCTTAGCAGCGCGTACAATTGCTTTTGCCATGGAGTGAGGGAAATGTTCCTCAATACATGCAGCTAATTTCAACATTTCATCTGCATCATGACCGTTGAACGGGATGATTTGTTCAAACTCAGGTTCTGCTTTTGTAAGAGTACCAGTTTTATCGAACACAATCATATCTGCTTGTGCAATTTGTTCTAAGAACTTACCACCTTTAACAGTGATACCGCGTTTAGATGCTTCTTGCATAGCGGAAAGTACTGCCAATGGAATGGATAATTTTAGAGCACAAGAGAAGTCAACCATAACGAAAGACAATGCTTTCATTACATTTCGAGTCAACAAATATGTTAAACCAGCACCAATAAAGCTAATTGGAACTAATTTATCTGCCATGCGGTATGCTTGTTGTTCCATACCGGATTTCATTTGTTCAGACTCTTCAATGAGGTTAACGATTTTTTCGTAACGAGATGTTTTGGATGTGCTACGTACTTCTACAATAGCTTTACCGTCTTCAACAACAGTACCCGCATATACAGAACTGTCTTGATCGCGACGAACCGCTTCTGGTTCACCAGTCATGGAGCTTTCATTAACAAGAACAACACCATCGATAACGACACCATCCAATGGAATCACTTCGCCTTGGCGAATAATGATTTTATCACCTGCCACAACTTCGTTAACTGGCTTGCTCACTTCAATGTCATCAACTAAAACCCATACTTTATCTACGTTCAAGGACATGCTTTGAGCGAGATTTAATACAGATTTACGGTGAGTCCATTCTTCTAAGATATCACCAATACCCAATAGGTACATAACAGCGCCAGCTGTAGGGTAGTCTTTTTGAAGTAAAGCAGCACCAATAGCTACACCATCAAGTACTTCGACAGTTAACTTACGTTGCCACAATGTTTTAATCGCTTTACCGATAAATTTAATACCGTCAAACCAAGCCCATGCAGCCGCAATTGGTGCAGGAAGCACTGCTTTTTTACCTAAGTAAAGTGCAGTGCGGTTGATCATCATTTCACGGTATTTTTTATTTACCAAGCGTGGTGAATATTCGTTCAAAGCAGGTGCTTCGGACAAGTTTAAATCGCGTAGACCTAGCACTGCTTCACGCACAGCATCAGAATCGCCAGTATGTTTAATGGCGATTTGACTGCTACGAGTGTAGAAGGTTACATCTACAATTGCATCATTAAGGAGTAATGTATCCTCTACATAAGCTGCTTCAGCCTCTGTAAAGTGATGACCAGTTACCTTAACATGCAAGCGATTTCTGAGTTTTCGTACAACAGAAAATTGTAACATATGTGCAATCCTCTAATTATTTGTTTTCTTCAAAGATTTCTTCGTTGCGTGCTTCGTTGATTTCTTGAGCTTCTGCCAATACATCAGATGCGGATGCTTGTACTTTTTCAGCTGTTTCTAATACAGTTTCTTTAGCGCGAAGACCAGCTGCTACGATACCAGCATATACTTTTTTAGCATCTTTAGAAGTTAATACTTTAAGACCTACAGTCCCCAATGCAAGACCTGCTGCGAATAAGTTAGCGTTTTTAAGATTTTTTTGATCGATGTTGAACATGATAATATTCCTTTCTACTAAATATGATAAAAAATTTAATTACTATATTTGAAAAGAGGAGCCTATTATAGAGACCCCTCTATCAAATTCAGAATTCGTATTAGCTTACTTAGCGGTACGTTTAATGCCTAATGCCTTATTGGAACCATCACAGCTGCAGTTACCACCGCAACCAGAAGATTTTTTAGAGCCAGAATCGGAGCCACCACCACCACAGCCGCAGCCACCTTTACCAGACATTTGTTTGTAAAATTTATTACCGATATAAGCTAATGCTAATACAACTATGAGTCCTATAACAAGATTATCCATTATTATGCCTCTTTCTCAATATCTACTAAATTACAATATGTGTATTAGTGATAAACAAGATAAAAGCAATACCTAAAGGATATTCCCCTTTTCTCATTATCATTTAACCACGAATATTGATAATTATCAAGTATTATTTTTAAATTACTTATAACAAAATCGCAATTTTTAAATTCATTTTTGTTTAAAGAATCTAAAAGTGGCTAAACTCTCCTATTTAGCGATTTTAGATTAGAAACCTAATGCGCGACCTATGTTATAGAAGATGAAACATGCAATCCATGCAAATGCATTTTCATAGAAGAACATGAACAACATCCATTTCCAAGAACCAGTTTCACGTTTGATAACTGCTAAAGCTGCGATACATGGAGGGTAAATCAAGATGAATAGCATTAATGTTAATGCAATCAATGGTGTAAAGTGTGGATCATTTTGTAAGTAATCAGTCAATGCTTGAGGATGATCTGTATCGCCACCTACTGCATAGATAGTACCCAATGTAGATACAACAACTTCTTTAGCCGCTAAACCAGCTACGAGAGATACACCCATTTTCCAGTCAAAGCCCAATGGTTCTAGCACTGGGTTGATAGCTTTACCAAAGGATGCTGCATAGGATT
>DXZL01000029.1 GCA_019419725.1 Veillonella sp.
AGCATTATCTACAATACTGCAAAAATACTGACTCATAGTAATGCCTCCATATCAAGTGAAACTTTCGTATATTTCTTATGTAACTGTCGACTATATTCCCGATTTGTAGGGATTTCAATGATATGAACGCCAGATTCTGAGCTAACCTTAGCTAGTACAGCACTCAATTCATCGGGACTCGCGATTTTAGTATAACCACAGCCATAAAGTTTGGCAGCCCCACTGTAATCTAAGCCTTGCGATGTGGAGAACAAGTAATCAAAATGCTTCGTTCCCTTTTGTGGTAAGTATTCAAAAATACCGCCGCCATCGTTATTATGCAAAATAATCGTCAAATTGAGATTATGCGTTTTGGCTACTGCCAATCCATTTAAATCATGGAACAACGACAAGTCACCAGTTACAAGATATGTAGGCAGTCCATTTGTGGCAAGACCTAGAGCGGTAGAAATAGTACCATCAATACCGTTTACACCACGATTGCCATACAGTACGGCGGTAGACTCACCACTAAACCAGAAGTAATCAAAGTCCCGAATGGTCATACTATTGGCAACGAAAATTTGTCCATCTTCAGGGATTTGTTTTTGTAGCTCCCGTATGGTTCGACCTTCAAAGCAATGAGGCTCATCAATAGCTAAGCTTAGTTGCTTCTTACCCACTTGATCTAAACATCGCCATATGTTTAAGTACGTATCAGAGTTATTATTTTTACCATATAAATGCGTAAATACATCAATGCTAGCTTGTACATGCATCGTAGTTTTACCTGTTGGATTCATGGAATCCATTGTAGGATTAACCTCAATATATTCCACATCAGTCCAGCTAGCAATCATCTGCTGCACTCGTTTTGACACAACGATTTGGCCAAACTGAATTACACAATCTGGTTTCAACTCATGCCAAAGAGCTTGCCCTGCTAACAACGCATCATAGGTAGAAATTACAACATCTGATGTATTACAACCTCTCACATTAGACAGGGGATCCGCCAAAATAGGGGCTTGTAAAGCCTCCCCGAAGGAACGAATCGTATCAGCCTCATCTATATCAATCTGTGGACCTGCTAAGATAAGGATACGCTCATATCTTTCTAGTAAATTATTAATCTCCTTTGTACTATCATTATTATGAGCAATATCAATAGTATTATTAATATGAGTCAAATTGTTTCTATTATCAAAGCCAAACACACTACTATAGTTTGGCTTAACCACTTTAAAGGAACTGCGACCAGCTTCAAAATGATTACGACTCAATTCTGGCACCAATGGTTCAAAGAGAGGCACATTAATATGGACAGATCCCTTTTTAGTATCCATCGCTTTCATATAGGCTTTACGAGCTACTTGGCGTGGATATGTATAGTAATGAGATTCTTGAGGCACTGCTAATTCTTCGTAATAATTTACAGCGGTACCAAAAATTTTCTGTTGGTCTACTGTTTGCGGAGCCCCTACGTGTAACAACGTGTGTGGTCTATCTGCAGATAATACGATGAGAGGCACACCGCTATATTGAGCCTCTAAAATAGCGGGCAAATAATGAGCCACTGCCGAACCAGAGGTACAAACGAGTACAGTTGGTTCCTTATGAGCCTTTGCAATGCCAAGAGCCATAAAACTAGCAGAGCGCTCATCTATATTCATAAAGGTTTCAAATCCTTCATGCTCCGTAAAAAGCATGGCCATCGTAGTAGAACGAGAGCCAGGGCTAAACACCGCATGACGGACGCCGAGTTGGTAGAATTCGTCTACCAAGGCAGCAATATATTCATTCATTATATTCCCTTTCAAACACCCCTAGAGGTACGGAAACAATTATAAAGCATCCAAAATGGTACGCATTTTATTATTAGTTTCAGCGTATTCTTCATCCGCATCAGACTCGGCTACAACGCCACACCCTGCATAGGCATATAGTACATTATCCATGATAAGAGCAGATCGAATAGCAACCACAACAATGCCGTCCCCCATATCTTTCATAAAGCCAAAAGGTGCTGCGTACATACCACGCTCATGGGCTTCATACTTTTGTAATAAGGCTAGCGCCTTTTCTCGAGGTTCACCACCAAGGGCTGGTGTAGGGTGTAACAATTTAGCCCATTCCACAAGAGATTTTGTACTATCCTTTGCAGTAATTATGGTACGCAAATGATAGAGGTGAGATAACTCCATAATACCGGTTTCCCCTACAGTAACATCTGGAGTAATCGCTTTCATCGTATTCACGATACGGTCGCGAACGATATTATGTTCTACAAGATTTTTCTTATTACTTAGTAATTGTTCCTTAGTCCACGCATTAGGACCATCCTTTGGAGCAGTGCCCGCTAAGGCATAGCTTAATATTTCACTGCCACGATGGCGGACTAAAATTTCTGGCGATGCTCCTACAAAGGTACGTCCATCCTTTTCGTAACCAAAGATAAAACAATTAGGATTATTATCGACTAAGTTAGCCAAGATACTTGCCACATTATATGGTGTTTCACTAGTGAATTCCACCTCGCGAGAGGAGACGACCTTAGTCATTTCACCGCGACTAATGCCATCAGCAATAGTATTCATCAAACGGTTCCATTCTGCCTTATCATCGCTAGTTTCCTTGTAGTTATGACGAACTCGAGGTACCTCATAATTCTCAATAGGTACACTTTCACCAGCATGTAGATAGAAGGACTCGCCATTTTCTACGATGTAATAATGAGTAAAAGCAATCATTTCATGGCCCATATTAGACCATTTAGGGTCTTTTACAGTATCAAAAAAAGTATCCCCATAAAATACATACGCATAATTATGGCGATCGTCATCATCTTTAACCGTCGCTAGACGTTTAGCGCCCACAACGATGCGGTCACTTTGGCGATCCACCCAAAATACGCGTTCTTCATTGGGGAAATTCATCCAAAATGATACCGGACTATTCAGTTTTAACGGTTCTTTGTTATATTTCATAGTTGTATGCCGCTATACAAAAAATAGACTATAGTAAAAACACCTAATATGTAGAAGATGTACTTCTACACATTAGGCGCCATCAATAGATTTCAAAATTTTCGAGATGAGCCTAACGCCATCACACGTTGGTGGGCCCTCTTCATATCTACATTATTATAACATAGGTACCCATTAAAAGGTAGAAAATAAAAACCTCTACACACATGTAATATGCATGAGTGTAGAGGTTTTACTTTGTTCAAAACGTTTTTTTTGCTGTATTTAAAACGCTGTTACTGTATTCAAAACACTTTTTCTTTATTTGAAAGCTTTCGCCCCAATATCTGTACGGTATTGCATGCCCTCAAAATCAATGTGTTCTATACGCCCATAAGCTCTATCTAACGCTGTTCTAAGGTCTTTACCAAGACCTACTACGCCAAGAACGCGGCCGCCATTGGTAACATACTCGTCTCCAACGAGTTTCGTACCAGAATGGAATACGATAGTCGTATCATGTTGTTTAATATCACCATGAATCACATCACCCTTGGAGGATGTTTCAGGGTACCCTTTAGAAGCAAGAATAACACAAGCTGCCGAGGAATCTTTCCATTTCACCATATCAGCTGTTAATGTGCCTGTGGCACAAGCCATCATAACTTGACCTAAGTCACTATCAAGTAATGGCAATACTACTTGTGTTTCTGGATCACCAAAGCGGGCATTAAATTCTACAACCTTAGGACCTTGAGGCGTAATCATAAGGCCTGCATAGAGACAACCTACATAAGGCATGCCCTCTTTTTGCATAGCCTCTACCATAGGTTCTAAGATTGTTTTCATCGCTTCATCACGCAATGCATCAGTAAGCACTAGCGCTGGTGCATAGGTACCCATACCACCTGTGTTAGGGCCTTTATCACCATCAAAGATGCGTTTATGATCTTGAGACGCAATCATAGGAACTACAGTTTTACCATCTACAAAGGCAAGTAAACTCGCCTCTTCACCTTCCATGAACTCTTCGATAACTACGGTGCTACCGGCCTCTCCAAAACGATTGCCACTGAGCATATCTTCTACAGCCGCATTTGCTTCGTCAATACTCATAGCCACTACAACACCCTTGCCAGCTGCTAAGCCATCCGCTTTAACAACAATGGGCGCCCCTGTCGTAGCAATGAATGCTTTCGCTTCTTCTACGTTGTGAAATACACCATAGGCAGCAGTCGGTATGTTATATTTTTTCATAAGGTCTTTGGCAAATACCTTTGAGCCCTCTAGTTGAGCAGCTGCTTTAGATGGGCCAAATACAGGAATTTCAGCTGCATTGAGTGCATCTGCTAATCCTGCTACAAGAGGAGCCTCTGGACCAACAACGACTAAATCAACGTGATTATCTTTCAAAAAACGAATTAAATGATCGCTTTGCTGCCAATCAATGCCGACTAGCTCTGCACAATCTGACATGGCCGCACTGCCAGGAATGGCATATACCTTTGTTACGCTAGGGCTGATGGACAAGCGCCATGCTAAGGCATGTTCGCGGCCGCCGCTACCGATTACACATACTTTCATAAATCCTCCATCGACGCCTAAACGCCATCAATACATCATTTATGTAAGCACCTATATCCTCTATAATCATCATTACCCATCAATGATTACGAGGTAGTGCTCGACTGTAACCCTCAATTAGGCTAAACAAATTAATGTTTAAAGTGACGAATACTTGTAAATACCATGGCAATGCCCGCTTCGTCGGCAGCCTTGATGGATTCTTCATCACGAATGGATCCACCTGGTTGGATAATAGCTGCAATACCATGTTTTGCCGCTGTTTCTACAGTGTCGCCGAATGGGAAGAATGCATCAGATGCTAATACAGCGCCTTTAGCAGCATCACCCGCTTGTTCAAGGGCAATTTTTGCAGAACCAACGCGGTTCATTTGCCCCGCCCCCACACCGAGTGTACGTTTTTCGTTAGAAATCAAAATCGCATTGGATTTTACGTGTTTTACGAGTTTCCAAGCAAATTCAAGAGCTTTCCATTGTTCCTCTGTTGGTTGAACTTTCGTAACAACTTTATAGTTAGCGCGGTCTTCTAGGATATCATCTTCTGTTTGTACTAATAGGCCACCAGAAACCTTTTTCACTGTTACTTGGCCAGATTCAGGTTTAGATAACTCAATGAGGCGAATATTTTTCTTTCCTTCAAGAATTTCTAATGCTTCTTTTGTGAAAGCAGGTGCCATGATGACTTCTAAGAAAATTTTGCTCATTTCTTCTGCAGTAGCTGCATCTACTTCACGGTTTAAAGCAACGATACCACCAAAGGCGGATACGGAGTCTGCTTCGTAGGCATTTACATAAGCATCATGCAAGGTAGCTGCCGTCGCTGCTCCACATGGATTTGTATGCTTAATGATACATGCTGCAGGATCTGTAAATTCCCACACCATATTCCAAGCCGCTTCCATATCTACGATGTTGTTATAGGAAAGCTCTTTACCATGGAGTTGTTTCAAGGCTCCCATGCCATGAGCTTTGCCAATTTCTTTGTAGAATGCCGCTTTTTGATGCGGATTTTCACCATAGCGAAGGTCAGTTACCTTTTCATAAGCACTTAAATATTCAGGTGGTGTAGGGCCTTCGTTTAAGACACCACTCATATAGTTAGCAATAGCTACATCATATGCTGCGGTGTGAGCAAAAGCTTCTTTAGCGAGACCAAAGCGATATTCGTTAGTTAATTCACCATGTTCTTTTAGCATTGCTAGAATTTCATCATAATGGTTTGGATTTACAACGATGCCCACATACGCATGGTTTTTCGCAGCAGAACGCACCATGGTAGGGCCGCCGATATCGATATTTTCAATAGCTTCCGCTAAGGATACATTTGGTTTGGCAATGGTTTCACGGAATGGATAGAGATTGACAACAACAAGATCAATTGGTTCAATACCATGGTCAGCCATAGCTTTTTGGTGTTCAGTATTATCGCGAATTGCCAAAATACCACCATGAACCTTGGGATGCAATGTCTTTACACGGCCGTCCATCATTTCAGGAAAACCAGTTAAAGATTCAACTGCTTTTGCTGCAATGCCCGCATCAGTAATCGCTTTAAGCGTACCACCTGTGGAATAAATGGTTACACCTAACTCAACTAACCCCTTCGCAAAATCTACAATACCTGTTTTATCTGAAACACTAAGAAGTGCATTTTTAATCATGTAACGTCTTCCTTTGCTTACACATCACTCTTCAATATGAACAACTCTCCCTTTTATGGTGAGCTTGTCTTCACAAAATAGCCGTAAAGCCTCTTTATACGTTTTATGTTCGATAGGCAATAATCTATCACTCAAGGTATCCTCCGTATCATCGGGTAATACAGGAACCGTATTCTGCATAATGATAGGCCCCGTATCCATTCCCGCATCTACAAAGTGTACCGTACACCCTGTAATTTTTACGCCTCCGTCGATGGCTTGTTGATGACCATGAAGACCCGGAAAGGATGGCAATAATGCAGGATGGATATTTAAGATTTTATGCTCATACCGCTCAATGAGCTTAGACCCTACTATGCGCATATAGCCAGCTAACACAATACCATCTATCTTATAAGGTTCTAAGGCATCTAATTGAGCTTGTTCAAAGCTAGCTTTTGAATCATAATCGCTACGGTCGATAACAATGAGTGGAATATTCCAAGATTTGGAACGTTCCACAATTCCTGCTGTACCATGGTCTGTAATGATTACAACAAATTCACCATTTATATAACCTTCTTGCATAGCCTTATACAGTGCTTCACCATTAGAGCCACGACCACTGGCAAAGAGGGCTAACCGCTTTTTAGAATTACGCATCGAACTCAGCCCCTTTAAGGACAACAGGACCATCACCACTTACGATGCGGCCAATTTTGTATACTGCTTCACCACGACTAGAAAGGTTTTCTTTAACCGTTTCTACATCCTTTTGGTCAACGATAACAATCATACCAATGCCCATGTTGAACGTGCGATACATTTCACGCCAAGCAACATTGCCCCATTCTTGTAGTTTTGTAAATACAGGAAGTCGTGGCCATGTAGTTACATCTACCTCTGCAGTAACGCCCTTTGGCAATACGCGCGGAATATTTTCATAGAAGCCACCGCCAGTAATATGAACCATACCTTTTACGAGTTCTTGTTCAATCAATGGCAATACAGCTTTAGGATATAAACGTGTAGGAGTCAATAATTCTTCGCCTAAAGTTTTACCAAACTCTGGAATTTTTGTATCGATAGATAACTGTTTATGGTCAAATACAATTTTACGAACCAAGGAGAAGCCATTAGAATGGACACCAGACGATGGCAGGCCTAAAATTACGTCACCAGCTTTGATACTTTCACCAGTAATCAATTTAGGACGATCAACGATACCAACAGCAAAACCAGCCACATCGTAATCATCGTTATCGTAGAATCCCGCCATTTCAGCAGTTTCCCCGCCTAGTAAAGCACATCCGGACTCTTTACAAGCCTCAGCCACACCGCGCACAATATCTGCTACTTTCACAGGATCAAGTTTACCAACTGCAATGTAATCGAGGAAGAATAAAGGGGTTGCACCTTGCACAAGAATATCGTTAACACTCATGGCTACGCAATCTTGGCCGATTGTATCATGCTTATCCATCATGATAGCGAGGCGCAATTTAGTGCCTACCCCATCCGTACCAGATACGAGCATAGGGTCAGACATAGAGTGACTAGCTAAGGAATAAAGGCCCCCAAAACCACCTAAATCACCTACAACACCAGGTGTATAGGTACGTTTCACAGATTCTTTCATCAATTCGACGGCGCGATTACCTGCATCGATATCAACGCCTGCATCGCGATAGGTTAAACTAGTTTTATTCGAGCACATATTTGACCCCTTCCTCTTGTTCCGCAGGAACCTCTACACTGTAATCACCATTAAAGCAAGCAAAACATAAGTCATTAGGCGCTATATCAGATACAGCACGACACAAGCCTTCACGAGATAAATAATGTAATTTATCAGCATGAATATAATCTTTTATTTCATCTACTGTATGTGTGGCAGCAATTAGCTCTTTACGCACCGACGTATCAATACCATAGTGACAGGAATACTCAATGGATGGAGAGCTTACACACATGTAAACCTCTTTAGCGCCCGCTTCCTTTAGCATTTTAACGATAATACCACTCGTAGTACCGCGTACGATAGAATCATCGATAAGGACAATCCGTTTGCCCCCTACTATGTGGGGCAGTGCATTAAGCTTCATACGAACAGCTAATTCCCGCTCCTCTTGATTTGGCTTGATAAAGGTACGACCGCTATATCGGTTTTTCACTAAGCCTTCTGCAAATGGTATGCCCGATGCACGAGCATAGCCTAGTGCAGCTGTAGTGCCAGAGTCAGGAATGGACATAACTATATCTGCATCGTATTTAGTTTCGTTATATAATTCACGCCCCATATTAAGACGAGATTGATATACCGATTGACCATCGATATGGCTATCGCCACGGGCAAAGTAGATATATTCAAAAACACAAAGCTTTTTGTCAATTTTCTCTGGTTCTGCATAGATAACACTACGTACACCAGAGTCATCGATAATTACCATTTCGCCTGGATCTATATGGCGAATGAACTCAGCCTTAATAGCATCAAAAGCACAGCTTTCACTAGAAAGGACATAGCCATTAGCCGTTTTACCTAAACAAAGAGGTCTAAAGCCTTGGGGATCACGGACACCTACCAAGGAGTCGTTCGTAGTAATAACGAGAGAAAAGGCTCCTTCAATTTGACGGGCTGCATCGGCAATGCGTTCCTCTTGTGTCTCAGCTTTAGAGCGAGCAATGAGGTTTACGATTACCTCAGAATCCATTGTCGTTTGGAAAATGGAACCATCCGCTTCAAGACGTTTACGAATGGCTAAGGCATTCGTTAAATTACCATTGTGAGCTACCGCAATCTGACCACCTTGATAATGAATCACTAAAGGTTGAATATTGCGTGGATTATTGGACCCTGTTGTGGAGTACCGTACATGGCCAGTCCCCATATGGCTAGGCAAAGATGGCAATTCTTTGATAGCCTCAGTCAACAAGCCCATGCCTTTCTTTAGTTCCACATCATGACCATCTGTAACGGCAATGCCCGCACTTTCTTGACCACGGTGTTGGAGTGCAAAGAGGCCCCAATATACATAGCGTGCTACATCAACGGTTTTATCATAGACACCGAATACACCACACTCTTCATGCCATTTATCAAAAACAGGATCGTAATTCATTGTGCCCCCTTAGGCGCGTTCGCCAGTAAGACGGAATAACATTTCTTTGTACGCTTCTTCGATGTTGCCAAGGTCTCGACGGAAACGGTCTTTGTCGAGTTTTTCACCTGTTGTAGCATCCCAGAAACGGCATGTATCAGGAGAAATTTCATCGCCTAATAATACTTCACCATTGTGTGTACCAAATTCTAATTTAAAGTCTACAAGGGTTACATTTTTTGTAGCTAAGAATTTTTTCAAAATATCATTTACCTTTAAGGTGATTGTAGAAATTACATCAAGTTGTTCTTGCGTAGCCCAACCAAGTGCGGTAATTTGGGATTCGTTGGCAAATGGATCGCCCAATTCATCATTTTTGTAGCAGAATTCAAGGATTGGATGTTTAAGAGGCGTACCTTCTTCAATACCAAAGCGTTTAGCCATGGAACCAGCTGCAATGTTACGAACGATAACTTCTAAAGGAATGATATTCAATGTAAGTACTGTTTGATTACGATCATCTTCGCGACGAACGAAATGAGTCGGTACGCCTTCTTTTTTCAATAGTTCAAAGAAGAAGGAAGAGATTTTATTGTTCAATACGCCTTTACCGAGGATGGTATCATGTTTCTCGCCGTTAAATGCAGTAGCATCATCTTTGTAATGAACGATGTACTCGTCTTTGTTATCTGTTTGATATACTTGTTTTGCTTTACCTTCGTACAATAATGTTAATGTTTCCAAGTCGATGTTAGCCATGATATTTCTCCTTTATAAAAAAGTAATAGTACAAAATATATAATGAATATCTAATAAGACAAAAACAATTAATGTTTCTTAACCAGTAAGGTAATCTGTAATGAGTTAAGCGATTATAGTTGAATAGCTCCTTGTAGTTCCGCATTATCTGCTAGGACTTTTTTAGCCATATCTTTACGATATTGTTGATATTGTTTTTTTAGGTCTTTATTGAAAGCTGCTCCAATTTGTACTGCAAAAAGTGCTCCGTTTTTAGCACCGTCTACAGCCATAGTTGCAACAGGCATGCCAGATGGCATTTGAACGATAGCAAGCAAGGAATCGATACCTTTTAAAGCGGTTGCATTAAGAGGAATTCCAATAACAGGCAATGTAGTGAAGCTAGCTACTACACCTGGTAAGTGGGCCGCTGCACCAGCACCAGCTATAAAAGCGATGGCCCCTTCATCTTCAAGTCGTGTAACAAAATCCTTTACAGCTTCAGGTGTACGATGAGCTGAAGCAATAACCATTTCGTAAGGAATGTTAAATTCATCAAGTACGGCAGATGCCTTTTTCATTGTGTCTAGGTCAGACTTGCTGCCCATAATAATACCGACCTTCATAGATCCTCCTAATAAAAAAGCCCAGCCTAAACAGACTGGGAAAAATGCACACAAATAGCCGCTGTAGACTTGCCTTGAGTTTGTTGATTTGCATAGTTCACGGGGCTACCTCCTTCTTGTACACAAATTGTAACACCTAATATTTACAAAATCAACACAATTTTCGAATATTATATAATTAATTATTTTTATTATTCGTTATATTCCGAACTATTCGAAAATATTAATTTTAATTAAATCGACTTTATTCAAATTGGTTGATTACAAATATCCTCTCAATTTGTACAAAAATATCCATGCAATAAACGCGCTATTTCAAACCATATATATGTTTTCTGCAAAAACAAAAGAGGGTATTCTATCTATAAAGATAGAATACCCTCTTTTATTTAATTTCCGAACATTATGCCAGTTAATCTATATTTGTTATTGATTAGTGAGTACCACTTTCAAAAGCAGCTTTCAACTCACCTACAGCTTCAGGTACATAATCTACGATAGAAGACATCAATGCATACATTAATGCAGGTTCAAATGCATCATCACCACACATATATACGCAGTCTAAATATAGACTAGAATCTTGTTCATCAATATATAGTTTATAGTTTTTGTATGTCGCATTGTCACGGTTAATCAAAGCATTCAAGGCATTCATATTTTGTGCCGTTACCTTTTCAGGGCCCAACACCAAACGAATAACACTGTAAATACTGTTATCAAGAATGACAAATAACGGCATATCCCACAACGGGGATTTAATATAAGAACGGTATACAACAGTACCGTCTTCATCATCAAAATCCTTACGTTCAAAGGATGTGATTTCTTCGTCTTTTAAAAACTTATCAAATAATAACGCTTTAGGATTCATAACAACCTCTATTAAGCTAAACCAGCTACTTTAAGAATGCCTTTATGTACAGCATCTAAGTGTGGTTGAACAACTTCAAGCAATAAATTAACTACTACTGTAGGATCAAACTGTTCTGTCAAACCAGGAACAGATACATCCATATAGATGTTATTGTCTTCATTGCTTACATAGTATTTAGATACTTTATAATCTTGATTCAATGTGTTAAGTTCTTTTAACACAGCAGGAATCACTTTTTCATCAATAGATGTAGTTGTGATAGCTATACGAGCATAGGAGAATGCAGAATCATCCACAACGATGAATACAGGCAAGCTATGCTCATGAACATCCAAACGGCCGTGATAAACGACTGTATGAAGATCATCTGTCATTTCTTCCTTTGTAAACCAAGAGTTACCACCTTTGTTTAGGTCAGCAACGAGTAAGTCGAATTTTTCTGCTTTTTGATTCATAATTCCCTCTACAAATAATCAGACTATTAGTCTTCGATAAATACACAACCATTGTCTTTAAATTCTTTAATACGAACTAAAGACTCTACACGATAACCTGCATTTTCAAGGCGTTCGCGACCAGGTTGGAAGGATTTTTCGATAGCAATAGCCATACCTACCACTTCATCACCTGCGTCTTCTACCAATTTAGCAAGGCCCATAGCAGCCTCACCAGATGCCAAGAAGTCATCGATGATTAACACTTTTTCACCAGCTGGCAAGAATTTTTTAGAAATAGTAATATCGTAGTTTTCTTCTTTTGTGTAGGAGTACACCACACTATGATACACATCGTCTACCATAAGAATAGATTTCTTCTTACGCGCAAATACTAATGGCACATCAAGTTCAAGAGCAGCCATCAATGCCAATGCAATGCCGGATGCCTCAATAGTAACAATACGTTGTACCCCTGCATCACGATAACGATCAGCAATTTCTTTACCAATTGCTTTAAACAATTGTGGATCGATTTGATGATTTAAAAAACCATCGACTTTTAGCACGCGATTATTGAGGACAATTCCCTCTTCACGAATGCGTTGTTTTAATAATTCCATGTGCTCTTACCTCCGCAGTATAACTATCTTTAAATTTTAACGTAAATAGCCCCTTAGGGTCAACCTATATCAAGTAAAAGCCTTAACAATAGAACTAATACAATAACTATCAAAGAGACTTAAAAACTTTCAACTCTAAATCATAAAATTCAACAGGTTTATAACAATATAATATAGCACAGATAAGACTAGTCTAAAGTATAAAAAGACACACTTTCTGAAATTTCTCAAAAAGTGTGTCTTATAATTATAAGACCTTATCACGAGTGCTTTCACGATTAAGAAGCAAGGATGTAAATCGCGCAGCCCCTTCAGATTGAGGTACCAAACGAGAACGCACTAGTACAATGTCGCGAGTCGGCACAGGAATATCTGTATCGATACGAACAATAGATCCTTCTTGCATCTTTTGTTGCACCACATGGTTAGGCAACATGGAAATCCCCATATTGATTTCCACAAGATCTAGCAATACATCGACACTACCAAGTTCAAAACGAGGTTTACGGCATGCACCATGCGTAACTTCATCAAAGAAGGTACGGCTTGCAGAACCTTTATGTAAGAGCAAAATAGGCTCATTAAGCAGACGACCTTGATCGAAGAACCCTGCCCCTTTATAGTCAGGTCCACCAACAAATACATCTTGAATTGTAGCCAATGTAGTGACCTCTAATTGAGGATTATCACGTAAACCTTCATAATCATTAACCACCGCTAACTGAGCCTCTTTATTGAGTACCAACTCTACACAATCAGGGGATGGACGATTGATAATATGTAGACCTATTTCACTTTCTTGCAATTGCCATTTATGGAAATATGGTAATAAGAAATGGCGACATAATGTATCTGTAGCAGCAAGGTTTAAACTTTCATAAGCTTGGCTAACACGTTCCTGTAATTGAGTCACCCCATTATCAAGGATGGAGAATGCTTTAGCTACCGTATCAAACAACTCCTTACCTTCTGGCGTAAATCCTACAGATTTTGTAGTACGCACGAAAAGAGGCATATTGAGTTCCCCTTCTAATTGTTTAATGCTTTGACTGATGGCGGATTGAGACACACCTAATTCTTTTGCGGCACGAGAAAAGGATAAATATAAGCCTACCCCTAAAAAGGTTCTATATAAATCTGCAGATACTGCCATTTTATTCACCCCTGTTATATACTAATAGTAACGTCTTACTTTTAAATATCCATATCATTTACTATATTATAATTATATACTCTCAATATATAATGAATATGTAGAAATCTTCATGAAATCCAGGTCCTATGACCTTCATGAACCTTTCATATTTATTAGTATTTCTAATCTTTTCATAAGTAAGATTATCTTTACTTATAAGTCTAGACCGACTATACTTAATTTGTCAATATCCTATAGGGAATTATATACATTACAGGAGGCTACAATGGCTATACAACGATTATTCGTAACAAAACGAGAATCTTTCAACC
>DXZL01000003.1 GCA_019419725.1 Veillonella sp.
GTGTACCAGTGAAACCTGCAGTTTTGGAGAAGGAACGGAACTCGATAGCTACTTCACGAGCGCCTTCGATTTCATAGATGGATTTTACAGTGTCTTCTGTACTGATGAAAGCTTCGTAAGCGGAGTCGAACATCAAAATCGCATCATTATCTTTACACCATTTAATCCATTCTGCTAAACGAGCACGGCTCAAAACAGTACCAGTTGGATTGTTTGGGGAGCAAAGATATACGATATCTACACGTTCAGAAGGAAATTCTGGAGAGAAGTTGTTTTCCGCATAAGTAGGAAGGTATACAACCTTTTGGAAGATACCATCTACTGCTTCACCAGTACGACCGCCCATAACGTTGGAATCTAGGTATACTGGGTACACTGGATCAGTAATAGCGATGATGTTATCTTCGCTGAATAATTCTTGGATGTTACCAACATCAGATTTTGCACCATCGGAAACGAATACTTCGTCAATCGCAATGTCTACACCTAATGGTTTGTAGTCGCCATCAACAATAGCTTGACGTAAGAAGTCATAACCTTGCTCAGGGCCGTAACCACGGAATGTTTCTGCTTTGCCCATTTCTTGAACGGCCTTGCTCATAGCATCGATAATTGCTGGAACTAGTGGCAATGTAACATCGCCAATACCAAGACGAATAATATCTGCATCTGGATGAGCTGCTTGATAATCTGCAACCTTTTTAGCGATATTAGCAAATAAATAAGAACCTTGTAGGTTTAAATAGTTTTCATTAATATTAGCCATGATGACTCCTTTTTATAATCAGATTTCTCTATATATAGTAAAGTATATACGAAAATGGTGCAAGAGATTTCTATAGAATTTAAAAGAAGATACTATGGGGTATTTTTGGTCCATTTAATTGTATATAATGATATATAAGAAAAGTACATTATTTGTTGTTGTCGGAGGTATGTTGTGGAAATGAGTATTAAAGAGACTTTTGGTGTAGTATTTAGTGATATAAATCGAGAAGACAAGTTTTCAAAATTAACTAATCAACAAAAAGAAGTGGGAAACTTTTATAAAACATCCATTTTGAATTATCATGGATATGTTACGGGTGAAAAGAAAGAAAAGAGAAATTTATACACGGAACAAATTGCAAAGTCCATTTTAGAAAATGATTTATTAACGGCATGGAATTCTTTAGTACCTGTTAGAACAAATCATTTTGTACCTGATCATAGTAAGGAATGTGAATGTATTATTTCAACAAATCGTAAAGAAGAAATATTAGCTAAATTATTATACAGACAAGGTGATGTAGGTGAGTTAGGAAAGATTCTTGATTATCAAACACCATTAAAAAGTGAGAAGTCTGATTCTTATGGAAAAATAGATTTATTATCATACAATGAAAAGGATAATTTAATTTCTATAGTTGAACTAAAATACAGACCATCTGTGAGTGATGAAACATTATTACGTTGTATCTTAGAAGCCTATACATACTATAAACTTTTGGCGTTAAATCAAGTAAAACAAAAACTGAATGATGAAAATCAGCAAGCTACTTTGAATGACACTCAGGCAGAATTAGTAATATTATTTGATGAAGGTGCATTTTCAGAGAATGAAAACGGCTATGAAAGAAATCTAATGGTATCGCTTGATGATGGTAAAACTAGATATCCGGATAAAACAATTAAAACACAGCAATATAAAGAAATTAAGAGCTTGGGATTATTAAATGAAAATACCCAATTATATAAATTGTGTAAGGCTATTCTAAAGCAAGAAGAAATGTTAAAACAAATACGCTTTCTTATGCTGAAACGTAGTGGCACGCAAACTGCTAATCGTTTGAGAGATAAGGATGATAATGATTCTGTTGAATACTATGAATATTGCACAGAATGCTTAGAAATCATAAAGGATTAGTTACTATGAATATTACTGTACATCGCGGTACTCATCAAATTGGTGGTAGTGCCATAGAAATTAGTACAGCATCTACTCGCATTGTGCTAGATTTTGGTAATGAATTAAGTTTAGATGAAAAGTATACACCTATAAATCTGGATATAGACGGCGTTACAAAAGGGATAGCAGACTGTGATGGTATTGTGATTTCTCATTATCATATGGACCACTTAGGACAACTAACCTCTGTACTTCCAGAAATCCCATTATATATGGGAGAGTTAAGTAAAGAAGTAGCTATGATAGCTGCTGAACATCAAGATAAAGACTTTTATTTGCGCTTATTAGGGGCTAATACATTTCGTGGAGGCGAAGCCTTTACTATTGGAAATATACATATTAGACCTCTTGTTATCGACCATAGTGCTGCTGATAGTTATATGTTTGTCATTGAAGCAGAAGGTAAACGTGTTTTATATACAGGTGATTTTAGACTGCATGGATTACGCCATCATGTATTAGAAAAGTTAGTCAAGACCTATATAGGTAAGGTTGATGTATTGATTACAGAAGGAACCTCATTATCTAGAGATGCTGATGATCATATATCTGAAGTAGACGTATTAGATGATATTTCTTCATATATTCAAGATGGGAAATATGTATTTGTTATGTGTTCATCTACGAATATTGATCGTATTATGGGGATTTGGCAGAATATGCCCACTGATAAAGTACTAATTTGTGATACGTATCAGAAAAGAATATTAGATACTGTTATAAATAATGTATATTATGAAAGTTCTTTGTATCGTAGACATGATAGCCCATTAGTTCTTAGTAAAGGACCGTATCCTAAATATTATATGGATAACGGATTTGTATCCTTAATAAGAGGAACTGAATATTTTATTTCTCACATTAAAGAGTTTCCTAAGGATGATGTACGTATCATTTATTCTATGTGGACAGGATATATTGAGGAGAATCCAGCATTGAAGAATTTACTAGATACATATCCATCTTATATATCCCATGCAAGTGGTCATGTTTCGAAGACTGATTTACTCAAGTTTATAGACTTAGTGAATCCTGATGTAATTATTCCGGTTCATACTGATAATCCTGATAGATTAGAGGAATTAGTACCTCATAGAAATGTGTATACTGTTAATGATAATGAGCCATTTATTTTATAATTCCTTTTAGAAAATCCAGTTATGTTCTATAATGAATTAAAAGTGAGCCATCAACGTGTGGTAGCGTTAGGCTCATCTTATAAACAGTTTTAAGAGGATTGCCTAGCGTGCGAGTATTTTGTATACTCTGTTGCGTTAGGCTTTTGTCTTTTCTCTACTTTTGGCGTAGTATTTTACTACGCTTTTTTATTGAAAAAATATCAAAACTATATAGCATTACCATTGTTTTTGATATAATTTAAATAAATACATATTATAGTGCGATTTTACATGAAAGTGGTGTCTTTATGCTGACGATTAGCAATAAAGGATGGCTTTTTACTTCTATATTAAGTGCATTGATGGCGTTTACGTCGTTGTCGACGGATATTTATTTGCCTGCCATGCCTGAGATGGGGCGAGATCTTAATGGTGATGCGGAGCTAACGTTGACGGGTTTCTTAATAGGCTTTGCGCTAGCCCAACTTTTCTGGGGCGCCGTTAGCGATAAAATTGGTCGTAAGAAGCCACTGATTATGGGGGTTGTTTTATTTATCATTGGTTCTGTGGGCTGTGCATTGAGTTCATCCATGATGGAGCTGCTGGCTTGGCGCGTGTTCCAGGCCTTTGGTGCTTGCGTAGGTCCTATGTTATCACGGGCTATGATTCGTGACTTATATGGTCGGACTGAAGCTGCTAAAATGCTATCTACCTTAGCTATTGTTATGGCCATAGCACCTATAGCAGGGCCGATGTTGGCAGGACATTTACTTGTATGGTATACATGGCATGCCATATTCTGGTTATTGGTTGCCATCGGTATTCTGATGCTCATTGCCGTATTAGTCATTCCAGAAACACATCCGCTAGAGAAACGTAGTAAAAAGTCGATAGGTCATACCTATAATAATTATTGGATTTTATTACGTAATAAAGGCTTTATGAAATATACGCTATGTGTTAGCTCTTTTTATATTGCTATCTATGCGTTCCTAACGGGTTCTCCTTATGTATATATTGATGTTTATGGAGTTCCAAAGGAATACTTTGGCTATCTCTTTTCTGTCAATATTATTGGCGTAATGTTATTAAGTGCTATTAATCGTCGTATTGTAAGTGCTATACGACTCGATAGGTTGTTGCGATATGCCACATTATTTGCTGCCATTTGTGTATCTGTTGTAATGGGCTTAATAATTGTGGGCTACCATTCACTGTGGTTAATCGTTATTGGTTGTTTCTTATTCTTCTCCATGAACGGCATTATTGCGGCTGTAACAAATGCCTTAGCATTAGATAGAGCTGGCAGGATGGCTGGCTCTGGGGCGGCACTACTAGGTGCCATGCAATATGGTAGTGGCATCGTATCATCGTTGATCCTTACATTTTTACCAAATGATACGGCAGATCCTATGATGGGGGTAATCACAATATTTGTAATTATTTGTGCTATTATCGCCTTTCCTGAAGATGAAAAATATAATCGTATATAATAGTGGTGAAAGCAAGGGCTTAAATTTGAGCTCTTGCTTTCATTCTTTTTTTAGGTTATAATAGTAAGGCTTATTGATGGTAAGCACTTCCTACCCCTATGTGTCGATAGGGGCATTAGTCCGAAAGAGGAGGTGATTTTGTATGAACAAATACGAAGTCATGTTTATTGTGAAACCAGCTGAAGAGGAAGCAACTAACGCTGTTATTGAAAAAGTAGAAGCTTTAATTGCTCGTGTAGGCGGCACAGTAGAAAAGGTAGATCGTTGGGGCAAGCGTCGTCTTGCTTACGCTGTGAAGAAATTCACTGACGGTTTCTATGTATTGATCAACTTTGAAGCAGCTCCGGCTGAAATCAAAGAAATCGATCGTGTATTGAAAATCAACGATGAAGTCCTAAGACATCTAATTGTAAAACACGAAGCATAATTAAAGCCTGGAGGAAAACATGAACTCTGTACAAATTCTAGGTAATTTAGCTCGTGATCCTGAAGTACGCTATACCAAAACTGGTCGTGCGGTAGCAACTTTCACAGTAGCTGCAACTAACACCTATATTGATTCCACAACAAATGAGACGAAAGAACAAACTGCTTTCATCAACTGTGTTGCATGGGGTAAACTTGGTGAAGCGGCAGGCAATCTTCGTAAAGGCAGTCGTTGCTTTGTAGAAGGTCGTTTGCAAACTCGTTCTTACGAGACTCAGGACGGTCAAAAACGTTACGTTACTGAAGTGGTAGCGAACTTTGTGGGCCAATCCCTTGATATGAATACTAATTCTTTCGAAGGTGGGTCCAATTTTGATAGTTTCAGTACAGGCGGCGATGACGAAAACATCCCGTTCTAGTGTCAGGGACTCCTACTAATTCGAAAAGGAGGATTCGCAATGAGAAGAGATAGAGGCAGAAAGCCAAGAAGAAAAGTATGCGTTTTCTGTGCAGACCATATCGATCAAATCGACTATAAAGATGTTGCTAAACTTCGTCGTTTCACGACTGAACGCGGCAAAATCTTACCTCGTCGTATTTCCGGTACTTGCGCAAAACATCAACGCAAATTGACTACATCTATCAAACGTGCACGTGCAATCGCTTTATTGCCATTCACTGCTGAATAATTGATGAATCAAGGCGGTACAACCATTTGGTTGTACCGCCTTTTTGCGTTCTTTTGGCAATATTGCCTTATAGTGCATTTAAATCTTAAAGAGCAATGAGTTCTATAAAGAGTCTAAATATAGTCTATAGAGCTGATTGTTCTTGCTGGCTATGCACTAAACGCATAGTGGGATTTTAGCTTCATTAAATCTAAAAAAATAGAATATTCATCGTATGCAATAAATATTCAATAAAATAGATATGGAGAGAATATCTTAAAGTTTTATAATAATACCTTTAAAAACAGTATTTACATGACTAATCTATATAAATAAATTAATTAAACTTATGCATATCATCGTTAAAACTTATGATTTTTATACTATAATGTGAGTATATGATTAGTACTGTAAAGTTCAGTGAAAGGTGGTAAGTACATGGGATTTTTGAAAAAGGATATATCCCGTCGCCAGTTTATTGGTGGTGCTTTAGCTTTAGCAGCCGCATCAGCGGTGCCGTCGTTTATACGAGGCGCTTACAAGCCAACACAGTCTGACTCATTACAAGTGTGGACTTGTGGCGGTTTGTCCGAAGCGTTCCTTGATTTAAACCAAGTTTATACGATGCACACAGGGCACAATATTCAGTATACTGGTGCCTTTGCAGGGGCTATTGGTAAATCCTTGTTGACTGAGAAGAGTCGCACAGAAGTCTTTGGGGCTCGCGGTTTAGATCTAGCGAAGAACATGCGTAAAAAAGGCGTAAGTATTGCTTTTGAACCATTATGTTTTACGGATTACGTTATCGTTACACCTAAGGGGAATCCAGCAGGGATTCGGGACTTGAAGGATATGGCCGAGCCTGGTGTACGCGTTATGTTGCCGCTAGGCGCTTCGCCTCCAGGTAGTGCATCTGTAAAGGGAATCATGAAATTATCTGGTTTGACCGATGGTATCATGAAAAACTTAATGGCTGAAAGTGCTTGTGTAATTTCCATGATGTGTGATCTCGTAGAAGGTAAAGCCGATGTATCCATCATTGAAAAACGTCTTACCACACATGATCGGTTTAAGGATCGTATAGAGTACTTCTCCATACCTGCACAATTTGTGCCACCTGCACCGCTTACTTTCACTATTAATACGATGAAATATGTACAAGATCGTGCGTTGGCCGCCGATTATATTGAATTTACACGGTCCCAAGAAGGACAACAAATCTTAGAAAATCACGGATTCACATCCGTTCATAGTGCGAGAGGTCTCGATTTGATAGAAAGGTTTGGTGTAAAAGATGTGTAATCATTGTCCGTCATCTGCAAACTGTGGAACTCAAGGTAATTCTGGTGTATCCGGAAAGCAAGCGCCTAAGAATTTAACCCTTTGGCGTCGTATTGTACAGTTTATATTCCTCTTCATTATGGGGAAATGGGTATACTATGGCATATTCCGATGCCCTTATATTGTTCCATTCGTAAACTGTGAAAGCTGTTCCATTATTACTTGCTGGGGTCGCATCACGACGTACTTTTATGCGTGGTGGATTATTTTGCCGATTATGGTCGTATTCTTTGGGCGTGCTTTCTGTAGCTGGTTCTGTCCAAGTGGTTGGGTTAATCAAATGCTGGGAAAAATATCTATGGGACCACTAAGAAATCGTAAGAACTATATGCGTTTCCTTCAACTCGGTATGGTAGCAACTATAATTTTAGGACTCGTAGTATATTTTAAATTTGGTAATCCCCGCATTATGATTCCAATTCGGACGAGTGATGAATATTTTAATGCTGTCATTTTATCTATGCAGTTCTCCGAATGGTATTGGGCGGCTCGTACTATAACGGTCGTTTCTATTATTGCTGGCTCCCTTATTATCGCCAATGCTTGGTGCCGCTTTGTATGTCCTTTTGGGGGCGTTATGGAGTTGCTTCGCAAAATTTCTATTTTTAGAATTTTTAAAACAAATGATTGCGATAACTGTGATGCGTGCTTGCGCGTATGTGAAATGGGAACACGACCAAATGAAATGAATTGCACCAATTGTGGTGATTGCTTACATGTTTGCCATAAAGATGCTATTAGATTTGGTCGGAAAGGTTAATTATGAAAGAAATTCAAGGACAAAGTTTCCTACAAAATCATCCTTGTTACAACAAGGCCGCTTCTGCTAATTGGGGACGTTTACATTTACCAGTAGCACCAAATTGTAATATTCAATGTAATTATTGTAATCGCAAGTACGATTGTGCGAATGAAAATAGACCAGGCGTAACACAGCATGTCTATACGCCACAAGAGGCGGCTGCCTTTGTGCACAAGGTATTTGATGCTCGTCAGGATATCTCTGTAGTGGGTATTGCAGGACCTGGGGACCCTATGTGTGATGCAGACAAGACACTTGAAACCTTTCGTCTCGTGAAAAATGATTTTCCTCATGTCATGCTTTGTTTATCTAGTAATGGCTTAGCCGTACCTGATTATATTAATGAAATTGCTGACTTGGGAATTACGCATGTAACGATTACGGCTAATGCTATTGACCCAGAAATTGCAAAAAATGTATATTCCATGGTTCGCTATGAGGGTAATATCTACAAGGGAATCGATGGGGCCCGTATTTTATTAGAACGTCAGGCTGAAAGTATCAGAAAACTAAAGGAAAAGAACATCATTGTTAAGATTAATACCGTAGTAGTGCCTGATGTAAATATGGACCATGTGCCAGCAATCGCTAAACAGGCAGAGGCTTGGGGTGTCGATTTGATGAACTGTATTGCTATGATTCCCGTTCATGATACGGCCTTTGAAAATCACCGAGGCCCAACTTCAGAAGAAATCGATAACATGCGTCAATTTATTGGTCACTATGTGCCACAAATGACACACTGCAAACGCTGTAGAGCTGATGCTATTGGTCGTTTATGCGAAGCATAAAAGGCTATATACTTAAAGCACATAGCCTTAATAGTTTTGATTATTAGACTTTATTTGCTATTGTTGCTAGCGCAGATAATGCAGTTTCAATATCCTCCATTGTATTAGCATAGCCAAAGGAGAAGCGTACTGTTCCCTCAGGATAGGTACCTAAGGTTTGATGTGCTCGTGGCGCGCAATGAAGTCCGACGCGCGTCATGATGTGATAGGTAGACTCTAGTTCGTAAGCAATGCTCGCTGCATCCATGCCATCAATGGTGATGGATACGACGGCTGTTCGATCTTGAAGATTTTGCTTACCAATGACGTTGATATGCTCTATTTCCTGCAATCCTTCAAGGAAAGTTTTTGTCAAAGTTAGCTCGTGGTTGTGGATGTTCTCCATACCCACCGATTCGATATAGGCGAGGCCTTCGTTAAGACCGATGATACCAGGTAGATTTAGAGTACCTGATTCAAAGGCGTCGGGCATATGGGTAGGCATCGTTTCTAAATGTGAGAAGCTACCTGTACCACCAGCGATAAGAGGAGTTAAGGTTTGAGCCATTTCTTTGGTCAATATAATGCCACCAATACCTTGAGGTCCCAATAAACCTTTATGACCTGTAAAGCAGAGGGCATCAATATGATATGCTTTCACATCGATGGGAATAACACCTGCCGTTTGGGCTGCGTCTACAATAAATTGTAGATTATGAGCCTTGCAGATCGGGCCAATTGATTCGAGCGGTTGAATGGTTCCACATACATTAGATGCGTGGTTGGTAATCATAGCCACTGTATTTGGACGAATCAATGACTCAATAGAGTCCATTTGGATGGAGCCTGTGGAGTCGCATGGAATAGTATCAAAGGTAATACCTTTATCTAGTAGTTGTGTGAGTGGTCTCATAACTGCGTTGTGCTCCATTGAGCTAACGAGGACGTGATCACCTGCTTTCAATAGGCCCTTGATGACCATGTTTAAGCTCATCGTCACATTTTGTGTAAAGATGACATGCGATGGATCATGGCCGTTGAATAAGGTATGTAGTCGTTGTCTTGTTGTATAGATAATATCCTCTACATCGTAGGCGAGGGAATAGGAACCACGGTTGATGTTTATACCCCGGTTCGTTATATAGTCCGCCATGGCACTAGCCACATTTGGCGCTTTGGGAAACGTGGTGCTCGCATTATCTAAATAGATATAGTTCATTGGTAATCTCCATGAATAACAAGATGTATTTATGGTTATTATATCATGAGTAGTATGCTTGATAGGGTAGGAGTATATGCTCATATAGTTTTGGTGTAGTTAGTTTGAAAGGAGTTTACTATGAGTGGGTCTCATGAAAAACGGAATTTAATTATTGCAGGCCTTATTATTGGTGCTATTGCAGGCTTTCTCGTACTAGCTGGCAATCCGGCTAATATGGGATTCTGTATTGCGTGCTTTATTCGCGACACCGTAGGTGGTCTTGGTATGCATCGCGCTGCACCTGTACAGTACATTCGTCCAGAAATTATCGGTCTTATATTAGGGGCTTATGTATTGTCCATGATTCGTGGCGAACACCAAAGTAGAGGTGGTTCATCTCCAATTATTCGATTTATTCTTGGCTTCTTTGTTATGATTGGTGCGTTGATGTTCCTCGGCTGTCCAATTCGAATGATTTTGCGACTTGGCGGCGGTGACTTAAATGCTTTGTTCGGCATTGCTGGCTTTGCAGGTGGTATTGGATTTGGTACTATATTCTTGAAAAAAGGTTATTCTTTACAACGGACCTATGCATTGAGTAAGTTAGAATCTGCTATGATGCCTGCTATTCAAGTTGGTTTGCTCGTACTTGTTGTAACAGCACCAGCATTTATCTTCTTTAGCCAAAAAGGCCCTGGCGCTATGCATGCTCCATGGCTCATTTCTTTGGCGGCTGGTCTTGTAGTAGGCGGCTTAGCTCAGTTTAGCCGTTTTTGCACTGTTGGGGGCTTTAGAGATTTATTCTTATTTAAAAAATCTATTCTTATCTTTGGCTATTTAGCAGTTCTCATTGGTGTATTCGTTGTAAATATTAGCTTTGGTAACTTCCATCTAGGCTTTGAAAACCAACCGATTGCACATACAGATGGATTGTGGAACTTCTTAGGTATGGCGCTTGCCGGCTTCTGTAGCGTATTGCTTGGTGGTTGTCCATTGCGTCAATTGATTATGACTGGTGAAGGTAATTCTGATTCTGCGGTTACAGTACTTGGCCTTGCAGCTGGTGCGGCGTTCGCTCATAACTTTGGTTTAGCTGCCTCTGGTGCAGGTCCTACACTAAATGGTGAAATTGCTGTAGTTGTTGGCTTTATTGTGGCACTTATTATTGCTGTAGTTAATACAAAACGAGCAAATCCGTAGATTAGAAATGGGGGATTATGAAATATATTGCAACATTTTACTCTCACTTTGGAGCGATTCGCTTCAACCGTGAAGCCCCTGAAGGGGTAACTAATATAGAACTTCGTCCGGTGCCGCGCGATTTGAGTTCCTCTTGTGGAACGAGTGCATCCTTTGATGCTGGTGAAAGCTTTACTTTTGCAGAAGATCCAACGGATGAAATTGAACAAATCGTAGCGGTTACAGAAGGCGGTTATAAAACTATATATGAAAGTCCCAATAAATAAGGCCTAAAGCCTATTTAGAGCTGTTAATGTAAACAGTTCTCCAATTATTATGTCATGTAAAAGAGGAGCTATCCGTTGAGATAGCTCCTTTTGGTTTATATAGCTCTATATTTTTTAGGTGGTTCACCATTTTCGGCGGCTTCTTTATCAGCGCGCCATTTGCGTTCAAAGTATTTATGATACTCTACAGGAACGTCATCAGGTGTTAAGCTTTCATAAAAGCTAGTAGTTCCATTAGCCTTAGCTTGTTCGTAAAACCATGTTTTAAATTCTAGCATGGATAAGCGTGCTTGTAGGTGTTCGATTTCTACCAATACGCGATCTCGTTGATTTCTAATAATAGATAATCTTTCATTAATGCGACTATCACCTTCCACGCAGTAGTCGATAAAATGTTTTATTTCTTTAATAGGCATACCTGTATGCTTCATGCATTCAATCAATTCTAACCAATCCATATCCTCGTCATGGAATACACGGATACCACCAACGGAACGCTCTACGAAGGGCAATAAGCCTTCTTTATCATAATAACGCAATGTAGAAGGTGCTACATTTAGTTTTTTTGCGATTTCGCCAACAGTATATGTCATAGGACCTCCTTTTGGGTTCATGTTAAATTTTACGTTCTCGCTTGACTTAAAACTAACTTTAAGTGCTATACTTGTTACATGCTGGACATACAGTATAGCACGGTTAGTAACACAAAACAAATAGGAAGAAAACTTATGAATTTAATTGATATAAAATCTCCAGCCGACTTAAAAGGCTTATCTATTTCTGAATTAACAGATCTAACAGCACAGGCTCGTCAAGCAATGATGACAAAGGTTTCTGAACAGGGCGGTCATTGTGGTCCACCTATGGGTGCAGCGGAAATGATTATGGCCTTGCACTATGTATTTAACTCTCCTGTAGATAAGATTGTCTATGACGTATCTCATCAGTCTTATGTGCACAAGATGGTTACAGGTCGTGCCTTAGCATTTTTAGACCATAATCATTATGATGATGTAACAGGCTATACAGATCCTACTGAAAGTGAACATGACTTCTTCAACATTGGTCATACCTCTACATCTATTTCATTGGCATCTGGCCTTGCGACAGCTCGTAATTTAAAAGGGGACTCTGAAAATATTATCGCTATTATTGGCGATGGATCTTTATCCGGTGGGGAAGCTTTTGAAGGTCTCGATTATGCAGCTACGTTAGATAGTAATATGATTATCATCGTCAACGATAATGACCAATCCATTGCAGAAAATCATGGCGGTTTATATCGTGGTCTTAGTGAATTGCGCAAAACTAATGGTGAAAGTTCCAACAATATTTTCAAGGCTATTGGTTTAGACTATCGTTTTGTAGCAAAGGGAAATGATTTAGAAACATTAATTGATGTGTTTAAGGATGTGAAAGACATTGATCATCCAATTGTGTTACATATTGTTACTCAAAAAGGTAAGGGCTATGCCATTGCAGAGCAAAATAAAGAAAAGTTCCACTGGACTATGCCATTTGACTTAGAAACAGGTAAGCTAAAAGCGAAAGATAATGGGCCAACGTATGTTGGTACGATTGCAAACTACTTGATGGAGCAAATCAAAGTAGATCCAACAGTGGTAGCTATTATTGCAGGTACACCAGGTGGACTTGGATTTAATTCCGAATGGCGCAAAGAGGCTGGTAAACAATACATAGACGTAGGCATTGCAGAAGAACATGCTATCGCCATGAGTTCGGGTATTGCTAAAAATGGCGGTAAACCAGTATTTAATGTGTATAGTACATTTTTACAACGTACTTATGACCAATTAGTACAAGATCTTTGTGTCAATAATAATAGTGCCGTTATTATGAATCACCAGGCCTCTGTATATGGCATGAACGATGTCACTCATTTGGGATTCTTTGATATCCCTATGCTTACAAGCATTCCTAATTTGGTATACTTAGCACCTACCAATAATGAAGAGTTGTTGGCTATGACTGAGTATGCCGTGCATCAACATGAGCATCCCGTAGCAATTCGTGTTCCTGTTGGCGACTTTACTAGCACAGGTGTTGCAGATACAACGGATTATAGCCTCTTAAATAAATCTGAAGTGACTCGTCGTGGCGAATGCATTGCTTTATTAGGCTTAGGTAATTTCTATCATCTCGCTAATCAAGTAGCTGATGAATTGGCTAAAGTAGGCATTAATGCAACTGTAGTAAATCCTAAATTTGCTTCTGGCCTAGACGAAGAACTACTAGAAGAGTTGAAAGTAAATCATACTGTAGTATTTACTTTGGAAGATGGTGTAGTTGAAGGCGGTTGGGGCCAACGTGTAGCTAGTTTCTATGGTCCATCTAATGTGCGCGTTAAAAACTACGGTATTGCTAAAGAGTTCCACGATCGTTATGATGCAACTGAACTGTTAAGAGAAAATGGCATTTCTTTAGAACAAATTGTGGCTGATGCCAAACAAATTTTATCCGTTTAGTTTGATAAAATATTAAATAAATAATTCTCTCTATAAATGCAGTAGAAATCTAGTGAATTTCCGATTTCTACTGCATTATTTTGATGTTATATTTTATAAAAATATAAAAAATGTTAAAAGATTATAGATTTTTTTCGAATAGGACTATAAAAATTAGATGAAGTATTATATAATATTATCTACAGTATGTATTACAGTAGAACAAGTTTGTTGTTAATGTACAAAAATATTACAGTATTATATAAGTAAGTATTAATGAAAAGGGAGATTCTAAGACGTTGAAAAAAGTATTAACCTTAACATTAGCCGTGGCCATCGTCGCCGGTGGCTATATGTCTGAGGCTAATGGGGCGGGAGAACAGCCTTCTAAGCAGGCACCGTCTATATCTGAGATAAACATATATACGCCTAAAGAACTCAACGCCCGCCAAAAGGATTTGGTCGATATTGGTCGCTATACAGCGTCCGGTGATCAAGGTGCGTTGAAAAGTTCAATCGCCTCTGCTATTGAGCGAGGCACGCTGACGCCGCAAGAGGTGAGTATTGCGATTCGTCAACTTTACTCTGCTGCTGGTTTGAAGCAAATGAATGCAGCTTTAGCTACATTCGATCAATTGCGTGAAGAGCGCCCTGAGTTTGGTGCTGATTACGAAAAAATGGTTCCTAAGCAAACAGGTCTTAGTGCTTTATTGGGGAATGGCACTAATGGGGCTGCTTTAACAAAGCAGAAGCCTGAGGACGCTAAGGAAGGGGTTCAATATAATACATTCCGTATGAAAAAACCGAAACCGCAAAATCGCAATCGTTCTCGCCTTGGTAAATTGGACCGTGAATTGGTCGCTGCCGCAGCTTTAGGTACGCGCGTAGGTAAAAATAATCTATTCGCTGCATCTGAAAAGAGTTTATCTGAGCTTGGCCTCAGCAAATATCAAATTGAAAATCTTGAAACTTTGATTTTCTAATACCATCTAGACCTACTTCTTCGGAGGTAGGTCTTTTTATGTTCTAAATCATATGTAGAAAAGGGAAATATAATTGACGTTTAAGGCCCCCTTTTCTATAATTAATAAGATAGGTATATGACCTGTAATAATAGATATAATTAATAATTAATATAGATGTAAGGAGAAAGTATGCGCCTTCGTAGAAAACCGTGGATTGATGAAGCTATCCACGAATATGACTCTCATATTATTTTATCTGGTCAAGAGCAGTATAAGGGTAAATGGCGTGAGTTGTTTGCACATCCTGAACGACCATTATATATGGAGCTTGGTACAGGTAAGGGACGCTTTATTGCGGGTATGGCCGAAGCGTATCCAGATGCTAACTTCGTAGGATTTGAAGTGCAAATTGGGGTAATTTATTACGCAGCACAAAAAATTTTTGAAGCAGAACGAGATAATGCTAAGGTATCTCTCTTTGATATCGCTGGTATTGAAGAGATTGTTGCGCCAGGTGAAGTGGATCGCTTCTATATCAACTTCTGTGATCCATGGCCTAAGGCAAAACATGCTAAGCGTCGCCTCACATATCATACATTCCTCGATCGTTATGCTCGTCTTTTAAAAGACGGTGGTGAGGTTCACTTTAAAACTGATAATGAAGGTTTATTTATGTTCTCTCTTGAAGAATTTAAAGAATGCGGATGGGAACTTAAAAATGTAACCTATGATTTACATAGTACAGACCTTCCAAATGTAAAAACTGAGTATGAAGAAAAGTTTAGTGCTAAAGGTCAACCTATTTTCCGCTTAGAAGCAATTAAGCCAAAAGTACAAAAGGAGGCTTAACATGGAAACACCGAATAAGGGGGATAGTCGGTGGGGCTCACTCTTTAAAAATGATTTACAAGGTATGCTCTTACCTATATTGCTCATCACGATTATAGGTAGTGTGAATATCTTCAGTGCCACTTATATTAACTCTATTTACGAAAATACAGGGCTTTTAGGGTACTTTTCAAAACATATAGGGTTCCTATTTCTTTCAATGGCAATAGGTGTTATTTTATATCGGTATGATTATAGGCAACTACAAAAGCCACATATGTTGCAACGCATAATGATTGCAACCCTAATAGGCATGGTGTTAGTTCTTGTGGCGGGCTCTGTCATTAATGGTGCGCGTCGGTGGATTGTTATCGGTCCCGTATCGATACAGCCGTCGGAATTCGCCAAGTTAGCTGCCATAATATGGACATCCGCTAAATTGAGTACTATGAGAAAATGGGGTAAATCAAGATATAATAATCCACTCACAAACTTACAAGGTTATGTGAGTGAGCGCGTAGGTTATATGTTGCCAATGTTAGTTTGGCCTATAATCTTTGCAGTGTTAACGATCTTGCAACCAGATATGGGGACAACTGTGCTAATCTTTGGGTTCTCCTTCATATTAATATATTTAGCAGGTTTTGATGGTCGATTCTTTGGTGGTGCCTTTGCTGTAGCTGGCGTGATAGGCTTTATTGCAGCTCGTATGTCACCGTATCGTTGGGAACGGATTCAGTCTTGGTTCGACCCTTGGCCTCATGCTCAAGATATGGGCTATCAAACGGTGCAAGGCCTTTTGGCCGTAGGTTCTGGCGGTATTCTTGGGGAAGGCTTTATGCAAGGTACATCTAAGTACTTTTACTTGCCAGAAGCACATACAGACTTTGCATTCGCCGTGTGGGCTCAAGAAATGGGCTTTGTTGGAGCTGTCTTTGTAGTTCTTTTGGTGGCAGCCTTTACATTCTTTGGATTCCGTATTGCTAATCGATCTCGCGATGAATTTGGCAAATGGTTAGCGATGGGGATAACCTTGCTCATCAGTGGACAAGCATTATTTAACATTGCCATGGTCTGTGGCATTATGCCTGTAACAGGAGTACCTTTGCCATTTATTAGTTATGGTGGTTCCTCATTGTTGATGAACTTTATGGCTATAGGCTTGTTAGCTAGCGTTGGTCGTCGCAATGTAGAAGGTGTAAAACAAGTTGGTACTGCTGAGGTTTTGCCATCTTTACGTGAGGAAACGCAAAGCCGATTCAAACCGGCTGCTCCGAAGCGTCCTCAAAAAACGGAAATGCCTGGTCCATTTAGACCGAGAGAGACTAAAAAGCCTACTCGTAGACGACCTAGGTCTGAACGTTGATATTTAACTTATGTAGTATAAGGTGAATATATTTAGTGTGGATTTATATAGCATCTCTTAAGAGGTGCTGTATAAATGTAACGTACTTGTATTGTGTGTGAGGAGAAAAAATGAAGGATTATATTGATATCCAAGAACGCCCGTCCTGGGGTCGAATGTTGCCACTTAGTTTCCAACATTTATTTGCTATGTTTGGTTCTACTGTATTGGTACCATATTTGTTAAAAGTAGATCCGGCAACAGCTTTATTTATGAATGGTATCGGTACATTACTGTATTTATTTGTTTGTAAAGGTAAAATCCCTGCATATCTCGGATCTAGCTTTGCTTTCATTGCTCCTGTAGCAGGCGTATTATCTGCAGGTCTCGGTTATGAGGCCGCAAAGGGGGCCTTCGTTGTATTTGGTCTATCCTTTGTGATTTTATCTATTCTCGTTCGTTATATTGGTACTCGTTGGATCGATAAGTTATTCCCTCCAGCAGCGATGGGGGCTATCGTAGCTATTATCGGTTTGGAATTAGCGCCAGTAGCGATGAGTATGTCTGGCCTTATTGGCAATCAAGATTTAGGCATGAGCCACAGCCAAGCTATTTTTATCTCTATGTTTTCCTTAGTTGTTACCTTGCTTGGTACTGTTGTGTTCCGTGGCTTCTTAGCTGTAATCCCTGTTTTGATTGGCGTTGTTTCCGGCTATATCTTGTCTGCCTTTATGGGCGTTGTTGATTTCTCTGGTGTAGAGGCTGCTCCTTGGTTCTCTTTACCACAGTTCTATGGCATGCCTGTATTTGATATCAATGCCATTATTATGATTATGCCAGCACTCTTTGTAGTATTTGCTGAGCACGTAGGTCACTTAGTTGTAACGAGCAACATTGTATCAAAAGACTTGATGAAAGAACCAGGTTTACAACGTTCCTTGCTAGGTGATGGCCTTGCGAACATCCTTTCTGGTTTCTTCGGTGCTACACCAAATACGACATACGGTGAAAATATCGGTGTCCTCGCTATTACTCGTTGCTTTAGCGTATGGGTAATTGGTGGTGCTGCAGTTCTTGCGATTATTATCTCCTTTGTAGGTAAAGTAGCAGCTCTTATTCATGCTATTCCTGTACCAGTTATGGGTGGCGTATCTATTCTCTTGTTCGGCATCATCGCAGCATCTGGTTTGCGCATGTTAGTAGAACGTAAAGTAGACTACACAAACCCTGTTAACATGATTCTTACATCCGTTATCCTCGTTGTAGGCCTTAGCGGTGCTGAACTTGCGGTAGGTCCTGTTGTATTGAAAGGCATGGGTCTTGCTACTGTAGTAGGCATGGCCATGAGTATTATCTTATTAATCCTTCAAAAAACAGGCGTTGGTAATGATCAATTGAAAAAAACAGAAGTATAATTCAAGTTGCTGTGAGGCTACCATATAAATCGTTGCGTTTATAAGCCCAATTTGTTTTTTACTCCTTATAATAAACGACTACTAGATCAGATGTATATCTGTGAAAGTAGTCGTTTTTAGTTTAGGAAAAACTATGAAAATTATTATGGGATAGAAGTGGAGAGATAAAAAGCTATAAGCGTTGCTTACATTTATTAAAAAGACTTGACATAATTCGTTTACAATAGTAAACTTACATTAAACACATTTGTTTACACTTGTAAACGAAGAGGAGGAAAGGAAAATGAGCACAAGAGAACTTAATACTTATATCACAGATGCTGAGTGGGAAGTCATGCGTGTAGTTTGGGCAAATGATCGAGTAACTAGTAAAAAAGTCATTTCCGTATTGCAAGAAAAAATGGGCTGGACACAATCCACTATCAAAACGATCTTAGGTCGATTAGTTGGAAAAGGCGTACTAAATACAGAGCAAGAAGGTAGAAATTTTATTTACACTGCCAATATTGAAGAGAAAGAAGCCGTAAGGGATTATGTAGAAGATATTTTTAACCGTATTTGCAATAAGAAAGTCGGAAATGTAATAGGAAGCATCATTGAAAATCATGTTTTAAGCTTCGATGATATAGATCGACTAGAAAAAATATTAGAGATGAAAAAATCTTTCGCAGTAGAAGAAGTGGATTGCAATTGTCCAGAAGGACAATGCGAATGTCATTTACATCATCATTAAGCATAAGGAGGAATTTAAAATGAATAATGACAACAGATATTCGTCCCATAGTCACCATGATTATGACGACATAGATAAGTTAAAACACGAGCATGGAATCACAGATGAACATGGAGACCATAAGGATCAACATCACGACCATCATGCTAGTCATGACCACAGTGGGCACCATAAGGATCAACATCACGACCATCATGCTGGTCATGACCACAGTGGGCACGGAGGGCATGCCCACCATCATCACGGAAGCTTTAAGGAACTTTTCTTAAAGTCATTGCCACTAGGAATCATTATTATGTTCTTATCCCCTATGTATGGATTTGAACTACCATTCCAGTTTACTTTTCCATATTCTGATATTGTAGTAGCTATTTTATCTACTATATTAATTATTTATGGTGGACGTCCATTCTATCAAGGTGCAGTTGACGAATTTAAACAAAAAGAACCTGGAATGATGACTCTAGTTTCTTTAGGTTTAAGTGCTTCATATTTATACAGTATTTACGCTGTGATCATCACCTACGTAACGGGTGAACACGTGATGGACTTTTTCTTTGAATTTGCTTCATTACTATTAATCATGTTATTAGGTCACTGGATTGAGATGAAAGCTATTGGAGAAGCCGGAGATGCACAAGCAGCATTGGCTAAGTTAGTGCCGAAAGATGCTCACGTTGTATTAGAAGACGATTCAATTGAAACACGACCAGTTGCTGACTTAAAGATAGGTGATTTAATTCGTGTTCAAGCCGGAGAAAATGTGCCAGCAGACGGGATTATCGAGCGTGGCGAATCACGTTTAAATGAAGCTCTTCTAACTGGGGAGTCAAAAGCAGTAAAAAAAGGCCCTGGCGATGAAGTAATCGGGGGCTCAACAAATGGAGAAGGGGTACTTTATATTAAAGTGCTTGAGACAGGTGATCAATCCTTCATCTCTCAAGTTCAGAATTTAATCAGCCAAGCTCAAAGTCAGCCTTCCAGAGCAGAAAATATTGCTCAAAAGGTTGCAGGATGGCTCTTCTATATTGCGGTCATTGTCGCACTAATAGCTTTTGTAGTGTGGATGATTATTGGAGATATCCCAACGGCAGTTACCTTTACTATCGCGACCTTAGTTATAGCTTGTCCACATGCATTAGGTCTGGCTATTCCATTGGTCACCGCCCGTAGCACAAGCTTAGGAGCCAGTCGTGGGTTACTGGTGAAAGACCGCCAAGCTTTAGAAATAGCTCAAGATGCAGATGTGATGATTTTAGATAAAACAGGTACTTTAACAACTGGTGCGTTTAAAGTATTAGAGGTTGAACTTTTTAATAACAAATATAAGAAAGAGGAAATCATTGCCTTATTGGCAGGTATTGAAGGAGGATCTAGTCACCCAATTGCTCAATCAATTATAAGTTTCGCCGAGCAGCAAGATATACGTCCAGCATCTTTTGATTCTATTGATGTGATTTCCGGTGCTGGAGTAGAGGGTAAAGCAGGCGGGCACCGTTACCAATTAATCAGTCAAAAAGCCTACGGACGTAATCTGGATATTGATATTCCAAAAGGAGCAACTCTCAGTGTCTTAGTAGAAAACGATGATGCTATTGGTGCTGTAGCTTTAGGGGATGAATTAAAACCAACGAGCAAAGAGTTAATTAAAGTTCTTAAAAAGAACAATATTCAACCAATTATGGCAACAGGTGATAATGAAAAAGCAGCTCAAGGCGTGGCAGAATATTTAGAGATTGAATATAGATCAAATCAATCTCCACAAGACAAATATGAGTTAGTAAAAACACTTAAAGAAGAAGGAAAAAAAGTTATCATGGTAGGTGACGGTATCAATGATGCTCCTTCTCTTGCCTTGGCAGATGTTGGAATAGCGGTCGGTGCAGGAACTCAAGTGGCGTTGGATTCAGCTGATGTCATCTTGACTCAATCTGATCCAGGAGATATTGAATCATTTATTGAATTAGCACACAAAACAACTCGTAAAATGAAACAAAATCTCTTTTGGGGAGCCGGTTATAACTTTATAGCTATCCCTCTAGCTGCAGGAATTTTGGCTCCTATTGGTATCACATTAAGCCCTGCATTAGGAGCAGTCCTAATGTCTGTGTCAACAGTCATCGTCGCCATTAATGCTATGTTATTAAGTTTAGATCCAAAAAATAACGGTTAACAGATCGAATTCATATTGCAATTTAAAAATTATTTTTAATATTGTATAATGAGTATATAAGTTGTATAAAATTAATTATAGAGAGGAGGGCCTATGGAGTTTTTAATTTGGATGGCTATAGGGATTTCCCTGATGGCGGTAGAACTCGTTGTACCGGGTGGTATTTTAGGGCTCATCGGTTATTGTGCCTTTCTTTGGGGCGTTTTTGTAGCTCTTGGAGAAGGAACGATAGCACTGTATGCAGTACTAGGATTAACAGCCTTGCTAATAGTCCTTATCATCGTGTTCTTTAATCACTTTGAAAAGACTTGGATAGGCAAATTGTTTACCTTAGGGCAACGATCTACGACCAAGGCTGGCTATGTATCTAATGATGTATTAGAGGACTTAGCTGGTAAAGAGGGCGTAGCTCATACTACACTGCGCCCTGCAGGTATCGCAAAAATTGATGGTAATTTGGTAGATGTTGTAACCGAAGGGGACTTCATCGATGCCGGTTCACCGATTGTGGTACTGCGTGTTGTAGGCGGCCGCAATATTGTTAGAAAGCGCGATTAAGCTTTCACCATATCGTCGTATATAATGGAGGTTATTATGGATGTAGGTATTTTAGTTTTGATTCCCATTCTACTGATTGGGATTATGGTGTTCTTGTATGTTGTGCCATTAGGCCTTTGGGTATCAGCTCTTGCAGCGGGCGTTAATGTTGGTATCTTTACACTCGTAGGTATGCGCTTACGTCGTGTAAATCCATCCCAAATCGTAATGCCTTTGATTAAAGCTAATAAAGCAGGCCTTGATGTAAACGTAAATCAGCTAGAAGCGCATTACCTTGCAGGTGGTGACGTTGACCGCGTCGTAGATGCGTTAATCGCCGCTGAACGAGCATCTATTCCTTTGACATTTGAACGTTCCGCAGCTATTGACCTTGCAGGTCGCGATGTATTGGAAGCGGTACAAATGTCCGTTAATCCTAAAGTGATTGAAACACCAATTATCTCTGCAGTAGCTAAAAACGGTATCGAACTCAAGGTTCGTGCTCGTGTAACTGTACGTGCTAATATTGACCGCCTCGTTGGTGGTGCTGGTGAAGCTACTATCATCGCCCGTGTTGGTGAAGGTATCGTAACGACTGTAGGTTCCTCTGAAGAGCATACAGATGTGCTAGAAAATCCAGATCACATCTCTCGTACTGTATTAGGTAAAGGTCTTGATGCGGGTACTGCATTCGAAATCTTATCCATCGATATCGCTGACGTAGACGTAGGACGTAACATCGGTGCTCAATTGCAAACAGATCAAGCCGAAGCAGATAAGAAAATCGCTCAAGCTCGTGCGGAAGAACGCCGTGCCATGGCTGTTGCTACAGAACAAGAAATGCGTGCGAAAACACAAGACATGCAAGCTAAGGTTGTGGAAGCACAAGCTGAAGTTCCTAAAGCATTGGCAGAAGCTTTCAGAAATGGTAATCTCGGCGTTATGGATTACTACAATATGAACAATATTATTGCAGACACTAAAATGCGTGAAAATTTAGCAGATAGTGAATAGGAGTAGCTATGGACTCTATTTTGTCTTCCGTGCTATCCATCTTTTCGAATAATCCTATATTTGTTCTAGCTATCATCGCGTACATTGCTTTTTCTATTATAAAAAGCAAGAATACTGAAGAGTCTGAAGAGTATGAGGACCATGAAAGTTCAGGTCAGACTTGGGAGGATATGGAGCGTGAATATGGTATCTCTATAGAGAAAAAGCCTGTAGAACCTTCACCTGAGGATTTTAAGACAGTTTTAGCTTCCGAGAATCATTACGATGAAGCGTCTACAACGCAACAAGGTACTCATGGTTCATCCAAGAAAACCTCAATTAAATCAACTAGCTTTAGTACTAATACGACTTGTTCGACTCGAGAATCTGTTACAGGTCCTTCTTTAAATGAGCGATTAGCTGAGTTTAAACGAGATAAAGCATCTAAAGAGGGTCGTGTTCTTCTTGAGAATATAGGCGTTACGACTGCCCCAGCTGCAACCTCAACAGGTAAACGAAAAGCTAATCATGCCTTAAAAGAGGGGATGAAGTGGTCTATCATTTTAGGCAAGCCTAAAGCTCTAGAGCGGAGATATCGCTAATTAGAATGCTAACAATAAGCTCTACTAGAAGGTTGTTAGGCCATAGAATATGAATGGTTTATGCCGGATATTGTGATAGCAACTAAAATTATATCTATCGTATGTAGTGCATATAATTACATATGGAAAGAGGTTCCTATTGGTCACCTATGTGACTATTAGGAACCTTTTTTGTATTGTTTTTTCTTGATGGAGCTTTCACAATAATAGAGAAAGGAGTTCGTCTATAAGGAAAGGTGATATTATGTATCGTAATGTGCGCGTTATACCTAGACAGCTATTGGAACAACTATATGTAGAAAAACAGTGGAGTGTTAGAGAGGTAGCAGCGTATTTTCAGTGTAGTGTAGACACTATTATGCGACGCATGAAGCAGTATGACATTGAGCGAAGACCTTTGAAAAAGGATATCAATATGATTCATGTACAAGCTCTATACGAAACTGGTAAGTGGTCTCTACACTCGTTAGCAAAGCGTTATGATGTGTCTATTACGACAATGGCAAGCCGTATGAAGGAATATGGACTGGCTTGTCAGCGATCCACGAAGAATGTATCTATCGATCCAGTACGTATTTGTAGGGCTTATAAAAGTGGAAATACTTCAGATTCTATTGCTCGCATGTACGGCATATCCCAATGGAAAGTACATCATGTGTTGAGGCATATGGGAATGTGTACAACACCGAAGGTACAAAATCATCGAAAGGTAGAGGAGATGGCTTACTTATATATTCATCATCATATGAGTACAGATGATATAGGTTTAGCCTATGGTATACGAGGATCTACGGTAGCTATTTATTTACGGGAACAAGGCATAGAAATTCGCACCAATACTTTACAGTTAGATGAAAATAACATAAAAAAACTACGGGCAAAAGGGTATGGTGTTGCTAAAATAGCGCAGATAATGGGATGCTCTGCTTCTGCGGTGAGAAAGCGACTAGCTATGAAAAAATATATCTCTCCTTGATGTAGTGTAGTAGATACTATATACTTAAATTTATACAATGATGGGAGGAATATTATGTTCGAAATTATCTCTGCTTTAATACCGTTTTTCTTACTTGGCATAGTTGCCGCTGGTTTATCCCGTGTATCTGGGGTGGCCTTGTCAATGATTATAGTACCAACTCTATTGATTTGGGGTGCTAATGCCATTGATGTCATCGCTTTCATGTTGCTCTTTGTAGTGTACAACAACTTTACAATGGAGACACAAGACGTTCGTTTAGATTATAAAGATCTTGTATTATTCCCTAAATGGCGCTTGTGCATTCCCTTTATTTTGACTATTATTACAGCCTACTTTGCACCAGCTGCGGGCATTGCAGTCTTTATGGCTTGCTTTGTATTAGAACTATTGGCTACCGTGTATAAACGGATTCCTGAAAATAAACGTCCTCGTTTACACCGCGTTATCGTTACATCCGTTTTGAGTGCTGTTGTAACGGCTGTAGGTGCTTATGCAGGTCCCAAAATTCCTAGCGAATACTATTTCATCTGTGCTGGTTTAGCAATCTTAGTTATTACAGGCTTTGCATGGTATGTAGGTAACCATCGAGATGCTTTTAGAGGTGCGTGGGAAACAATTTGGGCTGACTTTAATCTATTCTTGGGTATGTTTGGTGTAGAAGCATCTTACTACCCAGCAGCGCTAACTCGTTCTATTCCAAATCCAATGGATCGTATGCTACCAATGATTACCGTAGTAGGGGGTTATGCAGGTCTCATGGTGGTGTTTGGGCTGTATAATATCTTCTCCATACCATCCTTGATTACTGCTATTGGTGCGGCTATCGGTATCCGTCTATTTGGTTTATACGAATTTCCACGTCATGGCAGCTTCTCCTACTTGGCTATTGGCTTTGCTGTAGCTGCTGTTGTGTGTTTGTACCTTGTATCTCCAACACCAGTAGGTTTTGATTATATCAATACATTGGTATCTCAACCTATCGTTCAATGATGGTTGCTCCTATAGTCGTTGCTATATCATTTTGGTAATATTGCTAATGTCTCACATGGTAGATAATTGAATTTGAATATGTGACATAGTTCATATATTGTGTTGAAAGTTGAGCCCATACTAGATTGTGAAAGGAGTTGATGCTCTGTGGCAGAAACAATTGAAACGAGACCATTTCCGCCATTCTTACCAAAGAATACGACGGTAATGATGATGGGGACATTCCCACCAACTTCCGAAAAGCGATCTATGGAATTTCATTATCCTAACTTTCAAAATGATATGTGGCGCGTGTATGGCTTAGTATTCTTTGACGATAAGGAACACTTTAGAAAAGGTGAGGAAAAAGCCTTTGATGCGGATAAGATCAAAGCGTTCTTATCTGAAGCGGGGATTGCTTCTTGTCCTACTGTTTTGAAAGCTATACGCGAAAAGGGGAATGCCTCAGATGCATTTCTTAAGGTCGTTGAACCTGTACCGCTTGCAGAGGTATTGGACCGAATTCCACACTGTAAACATATTGGTACCACAGGTGGTAAGGCTACAGAAATTTTGTTAAGTCTTTTACCAGAAAAGGTTAAATTGCCTAAAACAGGGGAGACAATTCCCTTTGTGTTTAACGGTCGTGAATTGACGTTAACACGATTGCCATCTACATCTCGTGCATATCCATTAAGCCTTGCCAAAAAGGCTGAAGCCTATAAAAATTTCTTTAAGGCTTGTGGATTACAAACGAAATAATCTTGATAAGTAAACTAATTTAATATGTATAAATAACACCTTTGTTGTTATATTGTATTTTTAATGATGCCATATAAACAGTCAAAGGTGTTTTTATTATCAAAAATTAATGTGAATTAGAAAAATGGATATAACTATATTATGATTGGTTATATATATCTTATTATAAATAAAATTAATGAGGTGTATAACATTTTAATTCTTGATTTTTAGAGTGAGAGGTTTATAATTAACCGTTGTTGCAAATGGTTGACAATAGTTTAAGAAAATGGAGTTGATATTATGGATAAGGCTAAAGAGGCCTTATGGACAAGATCCTTTGTCCTTGATACTTTGATTAATTTCTTAGTATTTTTGATTTATTATTTATTAATCGTTATTATTGCGGTAGTAGCAAAGGATAATCTTCATGCTACAGCAAGTCAAGCTGGCTTGGCCGTTGGTATTTATATTATTGGTACTGTTGTTGCTCGTTTGTTAGCAGGACGGTTTATTAGTATCTTAGGCTGTCGTAAGATGTTGTACTTAGGTTTGTTGATTTACTTAATTTCCACAGCCATGTACTTCTACACACCTAATTTATTGATGCTCGACAGTGTTCGTTTCTTAAATGGTTTTGCTTACGGTATTACATCTACGGCTACAAGTACAATCGTAGCCGCTATTATTCCAATGTCACGTCGCGGTGAAGGGATTAACTACTATGGTTTGTCTACATCTCTTGCCGCTGCAGTAGGTCCATTTTTAGGTATTTTGATGCTTCATAGCCTTGGCTATGACTTTATCATCGCCTTCTGTGTTGCTCTTATCATCCTTTGTGGTATCGGTTCCGTTATCATGAAATTTAATGAACCTAAGCTCGATATTGATTCTGAAGAACATAAAGGCATTAAAATTTCCGATTATATCGAACCACGTATGAATTCTATTAGTCTTGTTTCTATACTAGTAGGTTTTGCATACTCTGGTGTTATCGGTTTTATGGCCGCTTATACAAAAGATTTAAACCTTATCTTAGCAGGTACATTCTTCTTCGTTGTATATGCTGTAGTTATTACGATAACAAGACCATTACTTGGTATTGTATTTGATATGAAAGGGGAAAACTTCGTTCTTTACCCTTGCTTCATATCTTTAGCACTTGGTATTTTCTTGTTGTCCATCGCTCACTCTACATGGCTTATACTCTTATCTGCTGTGTTTGTTGGTCTTGGTTACGGTACATTTATGTCAAACGGTCAAGCAGTAACTGTTAAAATCGTTCCTGTTCACCGCATTGGTGTTGCCACATCTACATATTTCATTGCCTTGGATATGGGCTTAGGTTTTGGCCCATATATTTTAGGTGCTATTAAAGAGGTTGTTGGTTATACAAGTATGTTCCATGTTACTGTTGTAGTAGCACTTCTTGCATTCGTTGCTTATTATTTCCTCTATGGCCGTTATGTAGGTACTGAAAAAGATCTTTCTTTGAAAGCTCGCGCTGAAGAAGAACAAATCAGAAATCGTAAACGTAATGGAAAATTAGCATAACATTAGCTATATTACTTACAATCACATAACATATAAAAAGGACTATACGAGATATCTCGTATAGTCCTTTTTATTGTTAAGGTATCTTAGTATTCCATTGTATTCTATACTACTAGTTTAGTATTTAAATATCGTTTAAATGCCATCTAGTAGTATAGGTGCATGAGAAGCTACATCGTAACCTATTATTTCTCAATATTAACGATGTTTACGATAATTTCTACGGTTTTTTTCATGTCATCAATACATGCGAATTCGTGACGACCATGTAGGTTTTCTACGCCAGTAAAGATGTTAGGGGTAGGGATGCCCATGAAGGAAATTTTAGAACCATCTGTACCGCCACGGATAGGGTCGCAAATAGGAGTGATACCTGCTTTTTCCATAGCTGCTTTAGCTACGTTGACACATTCCATGTTGTCTTTGATGATATCGTACATATTGTAATATTGATCTTTTACGGATACTTCACATACTTCGCGGCCATAGATTTCGTTTAATGTTTGACCAGCTTGTAAGAAGAATGCTTTTTTCGCTTCGAACAATTCTTTGTCATGGTCGCGTATGATATAGTTCATTTTACCTGTATCTACTTGTGTTTCCATGCTCATGAGCATAAAGAAACCTTGGCGACCGCATGTGTGTTCTGGAACAGCAGCACCTGGTAATAGAGCATCGAATTGCATTGCTAATTTAGCACAGTTAATCATAATGCCTTTAGCAGTGCCTGTATGAACAGATACACCTTTTAATGTAACGGTACCGCCAGCAGCATTAAATGTTTCGTATTCAAGTTGGCCAAGGCTTTCACCATCAATAGTATAAGCAAAATCAACAGGAAACTGTTTTACATCAAAGTGATCTGCACCGGTACCGATTTCTTCATCTGGACCAAAGGCACACATGATTTTACCGTGCTTGATTTCTGGATGAGCTACGAGGTAGGCGAGGGCCTCCATAATCTCGCAGATGCCAGCTTTGTCGTCACCGCCTAGTAGTGTAAGACCATCGGTTACTACCAAGGATTTACCAATATAGTTCTTTAAATTAGGAAAATCTGCACGACGTGTATAGATTTGATGTTCTTCGTTGAGGCAAATATCGCTACCATCATAGTTTTCTACAATGCGAGGTTTAATATTTTCTGCGTTGTAATCAGCTGTATCCATATGAGCGATAAAGCCAATAGCAGGTGCTTTTTCATCTGTATTAGCATTTAATGTGCCAATAACAAAACCATTTTCACGGTTATAAATAACTTCATCTAAACCGATTGCTTTTAAATCGGGAACAAGTACATTGGTAGCAAAATCTACTTGAGTTTGAGTACTTGGAATGGTTGTACTTTCCTCGTTTGACCGTGTATTTATGCTTGTATAGCGTACAAAACGTTCGACCATTGATTCCATAATGAGCCTCCTCGTAAGTAAACATACGTGTTATACATATTGGTATAAATGCTGTATATAATAAAGATTCTTAACATACTTTCATTGTAGAACAGGGGCGATGAAAATGCAAAATAAATATTTACGGAAGGTGTGATATTTTATTCGCATAATGCATAGAAAATCATTGAACCATATATAGTGCCGTGTTAGTATAAAGGTGAATAGTTATACGTTTGTACATTTTCTGTGAGGAGGTTTTACCATGTCGGACGAAACTCGTTCTATTCCGCCCGTAGAACCCGTATTAGATCCTAAGAAGGATTACGTAGAGATTAACTCATATGTAGTATTCTGGGGCCTATTCTATGCGGCAATTTTCACACTGGCTGTAGGGTATTTATGTTTGAAAATTGGTCAAACAGTAGATGCCTTTGCACCAGTATCTGTACTGGCTATGGGTACAGCAGTTATTTTGAAACGGCAAAATGCTTTTGCCGAAACGGTTCACATTCAGGCTATCGCTAGTTCTAGTACGAACACATTAGCTGGTGCCATGTTCTTCTTACCAGCTCTATACATTTGGAATGTTACAGATGTAACCTTTGTACAAATGGCGATTCCTATTATCCTTGGTGGCGTACTTGGTGTTCTATTATGCGTTATGTTCCGTCGCTACTTTGTTGAGGAAATGCACTATGTGTATCCGTTCCCAAGCGGTCGTGCTGCTGCTGAAGTACTAATGAGTAATGAAGGTAGCAAAGCGAAACTCATGCTTGGTTCTGGTCTTATCGCTCTTGTATATGACTTTATTCTTAACAGCCTCGGCTGGTGGGAAGAGGTTATCCGTACTACTGCATTTAAATGGGGCACTGCTTTGGCAGATCAAACTAAGTTAAATGCTGCTGTAGATACAGATGCTGCATTGCTTGGCCTTGGTTACTTTACAGGCTTACGGTATGCAGCTATTATCGCAGCTGGTTCCTTCTTCTCTTGGTTCGTATGTATTCCAATCGTATACTATTTAGCTCCGGAACACATCATGCAAATCAATGGGCATGCAGTTCCACTTGCAGAAGCTCCTATTCGTAAAGTATTCTTAGACTATGTTCGCCATATTGGTATCGGTATGCTTGCTATGGCAGGTATCATCGGATTGCTCAATATGTCTAAGGTAGTAGCTAGTGTTGTAAAAAATGCAGTACTTGATATTTTCAGTTCCAAAACCGTTGATGTTAACTTGCTTCGTACACAACGTGACGTTCCTACATCTTGGATTGGCGCTGGCATCTTATTGTGTACAGTTCTATTTGCAGCATATTTCCACTTTATGTATGCTGAAAGCTTCTCCCAAACAATCGTAGCATTCTTAATCGTTCTAATTATGTCCTTCTTATTATCTGTAGTAGGTATTAGCTCCATTGCTTATACAGGTACAGAACCAGTATCTGGTATGACAATCTTCATGATTATCATCTCCGCTGTATGCTTAACAGCTGCAGGTATGACTGGTAAAGTAGGTATGATTGCAGTCCTCATGATGGCATCATTCATCGGTACAACCATCGGTATGGCTGGTAACTTCATGTCTGAACTCAAAGTAGCGCACATGACAGGTGCTACACCTAAGAAAATGGAACAATGGCAAATCGTTGGTACCATTCTTTGTGCCGTACTTTCTGTAGGCGTTATGATTCTCTTGAACGACGCCTATGGCTTCGTAGGAGACCATGCATTAAATGCTCCACAAGCGAATGCTATGGCTGCTATCATTGAGCCAATGATGACTGGTGGTAGTGCTCAATGGCCTCTATACATGGCTG